>NZ_JBYSXD010000045.1:0-39275 GCF_058781865.1 Arthrobacter sp. FW306-1B-F12A | reverse complement strand
ATCGAATATGAAACAATCAACCGGACCGCGCTCACAGCGGCCTAAGACCCCGAGTCAACAAAAGCCGGGGCAGTCCCATGAATGGTTTTGAATCACTCGCAAAGGAACCAGCGGAGAAGGTGCGTCCAGCCTCCGTGGTCCCTGATCCGAACACAGTGACGGGACTGGATTGGGTGGTCGTCCAGATTGCGTACACCCCAAATGGAATGCTTACCGCACTTCAGGAGCTTCGCGGATGGTGGACTGGCAAGAACTATTTCAGCGTACCGGCGGACAAGCGCTGCCGGACCCGCGTCGTCACCATGGGCGAACAGGGTGAAGTTGTGGAGTTCGACACGTCAAACATTTGAGCAGTCGGTCAATGACGCTCTGATTCTGGGCACAAAAAATAGCCCCCGGCTACGAGTAACCCGCAAAGGGAAGATGGTAGCTGGGGACTATTTGTGTTTAACAGCTGACTCGCCAGATAGGACACCAATTAGGGCAACAAATGGGCCATCCCCTGAGGCATGGCCGCAGATCAGCGGCTCGAACCTCGTCAAACCGGGATGAGATGACCGAAGTCAGGACGGATACGGAACTTCCCTCACTAAGGTAAGGGCGAATGACACCGGCCATCGGGGTGATCGTCGCACTACAGCAGGTGCTTCAGTACCTCGTTGCGGCCGCAATTCCTCGAAACATGCACCAAAAATGCACCACGAAGCTCCTGAGAATGCAGAAAACCCCCGGTTTCCCGGGGGTTTTCATTGGCGGTGACGGTGGGATTTGAACCCACGTTGGCTTTTACACCAAACAACATTTCGAGTGTTGCACCTTCGGCCGCTCGGACACGTCACCAACTGAAATAGGGTACCGGAGTGGAGGCCCGTTCCCCAAAACGGCCGGGCGGCACCCGCTTAGTAAGTAGCCTTCCCTTTCGTAATCGCAGCCGCAGGACTAGATTCGCAAGCACGATGACTCTTCCACGAAACGCACCGCAGAACACGGACACCCAGAACACGCACCCCCAAACGGCCCTGGCCTACTGGACGGTCGGCCCGTGCCAAGGCGAGCTCCGCAGCGAGGACCTTCCGGCGCCGGCGCAGGGCGAGGCTGTGGTCCGTGCTTTGTACTCGGGAATCAGCAGGGGCACAGAGCTCGTGGTCCATGAAGCGCACGTGCCCACACGAACCGCGAAAGCGATGCGGGCCCCCCATCAAACCGGGGACTTTCCCGCGCCGGTCAAGTTCGGTTATCTATCGGTCGGAATAGTTGAACAAGGCCCCGAGGACTGGATCGGCCAGAATGTGTTTTGCCTGCACCCGCATCAAGACCGCTACGTCGTGCCGCTCACCTCACTCACCCGAATACCCGACGGCGTGCCGGAACGCCGCGCTGTGCTCACTGGCATCGCCGAAATCGCCCTCAACGCCCTTTGGGAGGCGGGGCCCCGCCTGGGTGACAGGATCGCCGTCGTCGGCGCCGGATTGGTGGGCGGCATGACCGCGGCGCTCCTGCGCGGTTTCCCGCTGGAGCGCTTGCAACTGGTGGAGACGGACCCGGCGAAGCGCGGGTTCGTGGAATCCCTGGGCGTGGAGTTCGTGCTCCCGGACGACGCGCATCAGGATTGCGACATCGTGTTCCACTGCTCGGCCACGGATGAAGGGCTGGCCCGTAGCCTGCAATTAGCGGGGGACGAGGGCGAGATCATTGAGATGTCCTGGTACGGGGACCGGAAGGTCTCCTTGCCGCTGGGGGAGGACTTCCACGCCCGGCGCCTCACCATCCGAGCCAGCCAGGTGGGAGTGGTGGCACGTTCGCGCCGGCATAGCCGTACCTCAAGAGAGCGGCTGGAACTGGCGGTCTCTCTGCTGCGGGACCCCATTTTCGACGCGTTCCTTACGGGAGAGTCGCAATTCGAGGAGCTGCCGGAGGTCTTCCAAGGCTTGGAAAACGGCGAGCTGGACGACCTTTGCCGAGTCATCAACTACCCCGGGACCCCGCAGCGGGAAGGAAACGAGGCATAACGATGTTCAGACTCACCGTCCGCCGGCACTTCATGATCGCCCACAGCCTTCCGCGGGAATCGTTCGGCCCGGCCCAAGGACTCCACGGAGCCACTTTCGTGGCCGAGGTGACATTCCGTCGGGCCAAACTGAACGACGATGCGATCGTCCTGGACATCGGCGCCGCTGGAACCATCGTGGACGAGGTGCTGGCCGGCCTCAACTACAAGAACCTCGACGAACACCCGGACTTCGCCGGACAGCTCACGACGACGGAAGTGCTGGCCCGCTTCATCGCTGAGGCGGTTGCAGCGAAAGTCCGCGAGAGCGACGACGGCGGTGCGCTCGCCGGCGTCGACGTCCTCCTCCGGGAACATCCCGACGCCTGGGCAGGCTTCTCGCTGGATTTCGAGTGGTAGCTCGCGCGGGACCGCCCCGGATGGCGGATAAACGGTGCAGAATGGGGCCATGACGTCCGCCGTGCTTTCCACCCAAACGCTCACCCCGGAACTCCTCCGCGCCTGGGCGTGGCACAGACAGGGCCTGGACGGTTCCCTCTCCGGCAAGACGTCCGAGGAAGTCCTGGATCGCGCTGGCTGGGCCCGCTCGGTGGGCGGTGCCAACCCCTACCTGACGCTCTTCGCCCGGGCGGGGATCCGGCGCGAACAGGTCGATCGCGACGTCGCCGAGTTGAGGATCCACGAGCTCCCCACGGCCCGCGGTTGCACCTACGTCCTGGGCCGGAACGACTTCGCGTGGGGCCTCCAAGTCGGCCGGGACGCCGCGGTGGCGCCGTTCAAGGTCCTGGCCCGCCTCGGCGTCGAACGCGGTGAGATCACCCTCCTCGAAGAGCAAGTACTCCACACCCTCCTGGAATCCAGCGACCCCATGGATCCCAAGCAGCTCAGGGACGAGCTCGGCGAATCCGTCCGCAGCCTCGGCGAAGAAGGCAAGAAGAAAGGTGCGTCAACCACCCTGCCCACGGCGCTGGGGCTCCTCCAAGCCGATGGCCGCATCCGTCGCGTCCCCGTCAACGGCCGCCTCGACCAGCAGCGCTACGCCTACACGTCGTGGGTGCTGCCGCCCAGTGGCCTCGACGACGACGCCGCCCGGGCGCTTTTGATCGAACGGTACCTGCGCTGGACTGGCGGAGCGACGTTCAAGCAGAGCCAATGGCTTACGGGCTTCACCGTCGCGCAGAGCAAGGCGGCGCTGGCCGCCGTCGGCGCCGTCGAAGTGACGACGGCGGCAGGCGAGCCGCTCTGGATGCTGCCCGACGACGTCGAGCACCTTTCCGCGTTCACGGCGCCGCAGGAGGAACAGATCCAGCTTCTGGCCGGGACGGATTCTTTGGTACTGCTGCGCAGGAATTCGGCGGACATGCTGGCCGAAGGAGATCGGGGCCGGAAGATCCTGGACACCACGCTGGCACTGCAGGCGGACCTGTCCGACCACCCGATCCTGGACCGGGGACGGATCATCGGGCTGTGGCAATTCGATCCGGGCAAGGAACGGATCGCGGCATGGACGTTCGACAAGCCCACTGCGGCCGTCACCCAGCGGATCAATGAGGTGGAGAGCTGGATCCGCGAAGACCTCGGCGATTTCCGCTCGTTCAGCCTGGACTCGCCGGCATCGCGACAAAAACGCATCGACGCCCTGGACAGTGCCAATTCATAAGGCGAACGCTGGTCTCAGGTTGGAGTGCTTCAGTCCACCCAGAATCCGGAGAACTCGCCGGTGGCTTGCGTGAAGGTGGCGTCCACGTGTTTTACGCGGCCGGGGGCGTCCCGGGACTGCAGCCATTCCAGCAGGGAATCGACGGCTTCACGGTCACCCTCTGCGATGACCTGCACTGAGCCGTCCAACTGGTTGGCCGCTTCCCCGGTCAGTCCGAGCGATCGGGCTTGGTGCATTGTGGAGTACCGGAAACCCACGCCCTGGACGCGGCCGGTCACCATCGCCGTGACGCGCACCGGGGAACTCATGCGGCACCCGATCCATACGGCCTCGTGATCGCCTCGAGGAAATGACCGTCCGGATCGGCGAAGTAGACGCCGCGTCCGCCGTCGTTGTGGTTGATCTGCTGGGGGCGTGAGCGTGCAGGATCGGCCCAGTAGGGGATGCCCTCAGCCTGGATCCGGGCGAAGATCCCGTCGAAGTCGTCCTCGCTGACCAGGAAGGCATAGTGCTGGGGAGAGATGGGCCGGTCCGCCGTGGCGAAATCGAGGGCGACTCCATGGTCAAAGGCCACGGTCATGAAGGACCACATGGCTTGCGGCTTCGGAAGCCCAAACACCTTGGCGAGGAACTCCGCGGAACGGCGTTTGTCCGTCGAATAGACGATGGTGTGGTTGAACGAGACGGTCATGAGGTCCTCCTCAGGTGTGCTGCCTGAGACCATCTGACGTCCAACACCTCACAATTTCAAGGGCGATCCGGAGGCAGCTGCTATTTCCGGTGGGCCGCGAAGAAATCGCGCAACAGAGCCGAGCATTCCTCTTCGCGCACGCCTGCGTACACCTCCACCCAGTGGTTGAGCCGGCGTTCCCTCAGGATGTCGAACACCGATCCGGCAGCCCCGGCCTTCTCATCCCAGGCGCCGAAGACCACCCGCGGAATCCGGGCCAGCACAATGGCTCCGGCGCACATCGCGCACGGCTCCAGCGTCACCACGAGGGTGCAGTCCTCGAGCCGCCAGCCGTCTCCGCCCTCGCCGAGTTCAAGGGCATGGCGCTGCAGGGCCGCGGCCGCCTCGCGGATGGCAACGATCTCGGCGTGCGCCGTCGGGTCGCCGTGCGCTTCCCGTTCGTTCCGCCCGGCACCCAGCACGCCGCCGTCGGGCCCCAGGACGACGGCGCCGATCGGCACATCCTCCGTATGCAGCGCCCGCCGGGCCTCGTCCAGGGCCAGACCCATCCAGGCCGCGTGCTCTGCGTGATAAGGCTCGTTGGTGCTCATGCCTCAATGATAGTTTTGGAGTCATGCGCACACTCGTCGTGGACCACCCGCTGGTCGCTCACAAGCTCACCGTTCTGCGGGATAAGAACACTCCTTCACCGGTCTTCCGGCAACTCACCGAAGAACTTGTCACTTTGCTGGCCTACGAGGCCACCCGCGAAGTCAGGACTGAAGCGGTAGAGATCGAAACCCCTGTCACCAAGGCGATCGGCACCGCCTTCACGAAGCCGACGCCGCTGGTGGTCCCCATCCTGCGCGCAGGCCTTGGCATGCTCGAGGGCATGACCAAGCTGGTACCCACCGCTGAAGTCGGTTTCCTGGGCATGGCCCGCGACGAAGAGACCCTCGACATCATCACCTACGCCGAGCGCCTCCCCGAAGACCTCACCGGACGCCAGATCTTCGTGCTGGACCCCATGCTCGCCACCGGCGGCACCCTGCGCGAAGCCATCAAGTTCCTCTTCAAGCGCGGCGCTTCGGACGTCACGTGCATCTGCCTGCTCGCGGCCCCCGAGGGCCTGGCCAAGTTGGAAGAAGAGCTTTCCGAAGCCAACGTCAAGATCGTCCTCGCGTCGATCGACGAGAGGCTCAACGAAAAGGCCTACATCGTTCCGGGCCTGGGCGACGCCGGAGACCGCCTGTACGGCGTGGCTGGCTAGGGAGTCCGGCTAGCTACTAACCCGCGCGGCGCTGGGCCTTGCTTGCCTTGAGCACCATGGGCAGCTTGGACCGAAGGGTGCACTCAAGCAACTCCTCGGCAGTCTCGTCCTGCTCGTAGACTTCCGGCAGGCGGATGCCGATCAGGGTGTTCATGAGCATGCCCTGCGCAAGGAAGTCGCGGGAGGTTTCGGGGGACAGGCCGGCTTCGTCGCGCACCAGGCGGTAAATATCCAGGAATCCTTCCCTGGCGCGTGCCCCGATGGCGGGTTCATGGCCGGCGACGGAGGCCTGCATCAGCATCATGAGAATGCCGCGATCCTCGATCAGGTCGGCGTAGGCGATGGCCATGAGCTGCTTGAGCTGTTCCGGGCGGCCGCTCCCGGCGGCAGGATCGAGGTGCCGCAATTCTCCGGCGAGTTCTCCGGCGTCGTACGCTGCGATGACGTCGCGGAACGCGCGCAGCAGCTTGCCTTGGGCGCGATCCAAGGCCTCCAGGAACAGTGTCTCCTTGGTGCCGAACATCCGCACGACATACGGCTGGCTGATGCCCGCAGCCTTTGCCACTTGGTCCGTGGTGGAACCAGCGTAGCCACGCTCGGCGAACACGCCGGTGGCAGCTTCCAGGATCAGTTCGCGCCGCTGCGCCGCAGGTATGCGTTCGGCAGTTGCCTTGCTGCTTGAGCCCGATTCCGGGGCGCCTGTGCCCCCTGTTTTCTTCGCCACACTTGACATGTTATCAGTCGATAACTAACTTTGGGCCTTAAGTAATCATTCGATTACAACAACCCGATTCAGCGGCACCTCAGAGACCCCGTGGAGTCATCATGAAACGCACCATTCCCGTTTGGCTGGCCATTGTGGCGGCCTCTCTCCCCGTCTTCATGGCCACACTGGACAACCTCGTGGTCACCAACGCACTGCCCGTCATGCACAAGGCCCTCGGCGCGAGCGTTGAGGAACTGCAGTGGATCGTTAATGCCTACTCCCTGAGCTTCGCGGCGTTCATGTTGCTGGCCGTCGGCATGGGTGACCGCTTCGGCCGCCGTCACGTGTTCATCGCGGGCCTTGCCATCTTCACCCTCGCGTCCGCAGCGGCAGCCGTCAGCACGGATCCGTTGCAGCTCATCGCCGCCCGCGCGGTCCAGGGCGTTGGCTCCGCAGCGCTCATGCCGCTATCGCTCACCCTGCTGGTGGGCTCGGTCAGCGACAAGCTGCGCCCGCTCGCCATCGGCATCTGGGGCGGAGTCTCCGGCCTGGGTGTCGCACTGGGGCCGCTGATCGGCGGCGCAGTCGTGGAAGGCTGGAGCTGGGAAGCGATCTTCTGGCTCAACGTGCCCATCGGCATCCTGTCGATTCCTCTGGCGCTCTTCGCGCTGCCGAACAGCTTCGGCGCCCGCGTCCGCGCCGACGTCGTAGGCCTTCTTCTTTCCGGACTTGGCCTCCTGGGGCTCGTCTTCGGCATTGTCCGGGGGAACGACGCCGGCTGGTCCAGTGCCGAAGTCCTCGCCGGCTTGATCGGTGGCGGCGTCCTGCTGCTTGCCTTCGTTCTGTGGGAATCCCGGGTCGCTGCGCCACTGCTTCCGCTCCGGCTGTTCCGCGACCGCAGCTTCACCGTGGCAAACCTGATCGGCTTGACCTTCAGCTTCGGGATCTTCGGGTCTGTCTTCATCCTCATCCAGTTCCTGCAGGTAGTACAGGGCCACGGACCCCTCGCAGCAGGCGTCATGACGATGCCCTGGACCTTGGCGCCCATGTTCGTGGCACCGCTTGCCGGCCTGTTGGCCCCGCGGCTTGGCACCAGGACCCTGATGATTGCGGGCCTCGTGCTGCTGACAGCGGGCATGTTCTGGCTGGCCGGAGTCCTTTCCGCGACCGTCCCTTATGAAACCCTGGTGCCGGGCTTTGTTGCGGCCGGAATCGGCATGGGCCTGGTTTTCGCCCCGATGTCGACGGCGGTGCTCGCCAACATGCGCGCCGAGGACCACGCGAAGGCGAGCGGAACCAACTCCACCCTTCGGGAGATCGGTGTGGCCCTGGGCGTAGCCGTCCTGACGGCAGTCTTCACGGGAGCCGGCGGCAAACTCACTCCCACGGGCTATGTGGACGCAGCCATTCCCGCCGTCTACGTGGGTGCGTCTGTGCTGGTCCTCGCCACGTTGGCGGCGTGGCTCCTCCCGTCCCGCGCCCACGCACGCAGCCTGGCGGCTGGAGCGGAAGCGGGCGCCCCCGTCGAACCCTCCCTGCAAAACGCCTAACCAGCCGAACTCGTCAACGCGGGGTCACTTACGGCCCAATTCGAGCAGCAACATGGGCCGTAAGTGACCCAGCGTTGTGCTCCGCCCCTACCGGTTTTCGGGCTCCGCCGATAGCCTTTGGCGCATGGACTGGAAACTTGAACTTGTGTTTGTCCCCGTGTCCGATGTGGACCGCGCCAAGGATTTCTACGTCAACAAAGTGGGCTTCAACGCCGACTACGACGAGCGGCCCATGGACGGTATTCGCTTCGTCCAACTGACTCCGCCCGGCTCGGCCTGCTCCATCTGCATCGGCGAGGGCCTCAACGACGCCCCTCCAGGCACCGCTCCCAGCCTGCAAATGGTGGTGGGGGATATCCAGGAGGCCCACAGCCAGCTCAAGGCCAACGGCGTGGAAGTCAGCGACATCGACATCCAGGATTGGGGCCACTTTGTGTACTTCGCCGATCCGGACGGCAACAAATGGGCCGTTCAGTACATCCCCCACCGGCCCAACGGCTAGGACTCACACCGTAAGAGTTGGGCCGCAGACCGGCTTCAGCAGGCAGGATGGATGCATGAACCTGCCTGCTGAAGCCGTGAAAACCCTGACCGTCCGGGCTGTCCTCTTCGACATGGACGGAACCTTGGTGGACTCCACCGCGATCGTGGAGGAAGTCTGGAGCGAATTCGCGGGCCGGTACGGACTGGATATCGAGGAGATCCTGCGGACTTCACACGGTGTCCAAGCCAAGGACACGGTGCGCCGTTTCGCACCCGCCGGAGCTGACATCGACGCGCTCGCGGAGGAACTCGGCGAGATGGAACGGACCCGGACGGACGGGATCGTTGCGTTGCCCGGAGCCGCGGAACTGTTGCGGTCCTTGCCTGCCGACGCCGTCGCCATGGTCACCTCGGCCGATCGGATCCTTGCCGGGGTGCGCATGCAGGCAGCCGGACTCGAGATGCCCGCGACCACTGTTACCTCCGAGGCCGTGACCCGTGGCAAACCGCACCCGGAAGGCTACCTCAGGGCCGCAGCGCTGCTGGGTGCCGAGCCGGCCGACGTCGTCGTCTTCGAAGATGCCCCCGCGGGCATCGCTTCCGCCCGTGCGGCCGGAATGCGGACCGTGGTGGTGGGCGACGCCGGCGGCGAGGCGGCGGATGGGCTGTGGCAGATCGCGGACTATTCAGCTGTCACTGCCACGGCGAGCCTGGACGCTTCCGGTCGATGGGTGATCGAGCTCCGGTTCTAGCGTCAGCGGGCTGGATGCGGGACGGACCGGTCCTGTTGTTCCCCTGAGGACGAGGGTTCCCTCGAAGATGATCCTTGCGCCCGTCAGGCTGGTTGAGCCTGGGTTCTCGGAGAGGGCAGCGACGGCGCGCCGGGCTGCAGCACCGACATTGACCGCGATCGTCGAAAGGGCAGGAAACGTTTCGGTCGCGAGGGTGTCGTCGCATCCGATGACGCTCAAGTCCTTCGGGACGTCAACGCCCGCGGCAGCGAACCCGCCCATCAAGCCGTGCGCGATCACGTCGTCGAAAGCGATGACTGCGGTGACTCCGGACGCTGCCACCGAATCGCTCAGAGCCTTCGCGGCGTCATAGGTGCCCGGGTCCGCACTGAAGTGCATGACCTCGAGGGCGTGGGCCTTCGAGAAGTTGTCCACGGCCGAGCGGCGCTGCTTGTTTGCCCATGATTGTGGTGGCCCGCCGACGTAGGCGATGCGGCGGTGGCCGAGCCCGGACAGGTGCGTCAGACCGGAGCGGATGGCGGCCGTAGTGTCCAGGAGGATCCGGTACGTCTCCGGAACATCGCGGTTGATGAAGGCTACCCGCTGGGAATCGGCGATTTGCCGGATGCGGGACGAAGCGAGCCGGGAAGATACGACGATCAACCCTTCGACCTGGGGCGCCATCCGTGAGATGAGGCGGTCTTCCCGGGTGGGGTCTTCATCCGTGTCCGCCAAGAACACGGACAGTCCGAGGTCGCTCGCGTAGTTTTGGGCCGCGCGGACCAGTGGAGGGAAGAACGGGTTGGCGATGTCCGGCACGATGAGTCCGATAGCGCCGGCGCGTCCTGTCGAGAGGGCGCGAGCGTGATGGTTCGGTACGTAGCCGGCGGCTTCGGCAGCCTTTTGAACCATTGCCACCGTCTCGGGCTTGAGCAGGTTTGGCCGGGTAAAGGCCCTGGACACGGTTGAGGGGGCTATGCCGAGTTCGGCCGCCAATTGCGTGATGGTTGGACGGCCCGTCATTGGGGCTCACCCACGAGCTCCAATGCGGCACGGACCAGGGCTTCCGCGCTGCCAGGCGCGAAGGGGGCAGGCATACCGTAATAGCGGTGCGCGTCCTCCACTTCGTATCCTCCGAAGTCATATTCGTCCGCGCTCGGGAAGTATCCGGGGCACCCGTTGGTGTAGCCCGTGACGAATACGGGCCCTTCGAGCTCGGAGGCGATGGCTTCCGTTGCGGCCAAGAATGGTTCTCCGGGTAGTCCTACGAGGGTCAGGCCCTGCCAGTTGAAGACGCTCACTGGCGCGCGCCAGGACATTTTGTCGTCGGGACCGCGGTCCATCGCCCACTGCATCCACGTGTTGAGAAGGGATCGCCGGCCCGGATCGGCAGAAACCGCTTCGGCCTCCCACTGCCGGCCCAACGCCGAGGGGGAAACCGCGTCGCGCGCATTCATTGCGACGCCGACGGTCCTCCGGGCCGCCGAGGTCTCCCGGGAACCGAAGACCGGCAATAGCGGGGTCCCCAACGCGGATGCCGCCACATGTTCTCCGATCTTTCGCGCCTGCTCCATCGTCCTGCCCGTTGAGCCGGAAAGCGAGTACGACGCGTCGGCACGATGGCCCGAGTTGATGTCACCGGCGGTCCCGGGCAGGAAAAGGGCCACTGAGCCTGGGGAACGTTCCTCCAGGACGCTCCTGGTGAACGCCGGATAGTCGCCGCTGATGAGCCGGTTTTCCGGACCCAGGACCACCGGGTGGCACGGATAGAGCAGGATCCAGGCAAGCACTTGTCCGGCTTCGTCGCTGAATGTGGCGACTTGGACGGGCGGGTCCACGGCACGTTCGGGATGGCGTCGGTTCCTGGCAATGTCCACTCCGCGCGATTCGCCGTAGTGCAAGGTGGCAGGCTGTTGGGAGGCCAACGCGGTCTCGGCGGCCTCGTGGCAAGCCACGACTATCTCCTCCAGGAGACCCGGGTCATGGCCTCCGAGTCGGCCCGGCATAACGCACGGACCTGCGTGGGTATGCGTCGCGGTGATCGCGACACGTTCCGGCATGAAGGGCAGGCCGCGTGCGATGCGGGTGCATGTGTCTTCGTGCAGGCCGCACACATCCACGGTGATCCAGCACGTGTCATCGACAGCCAACGCCCGGACGGTCAGGGGATCGTGGACACCGGTGCTCGGTTCAGTCCTCGCCGCGAATCCGGCCATTGGGGTACCTGCGGGCGGCGAGATCCCGACGACGGCGGCGCCCACCCTCAGGACGCCCTGCTCGGCTTGGGGGGTGCTCATTCCGGTCCGCCGGATACTTTCCGGCCGGACTGGATGACCTCGGTAATGGTCCCGGCTCCGGGTCCCTCCCCGGTGATCAGGACGAAATCTGCCGGGGAACCGACTCGAAGGTGGCCGAGCCCCGGCCGGGTGCCCGGAATCACCCGGGCGGGAGTGGACGTCACCATTTTGAGGGCTTCCGGTAGCTCCAGGCCGACGTTGCGGATCACGTTGCGGAATCCGTCCGGGAGGGTAGCGGCGGCCCCTGCGAGCAGGTCCGTACCCACGTGGGAGAGCCTCCCGCCAGGAGCGAGATCCACGAGGCCGCCCACGGAAGTGAGGTGGCGGCCAGGCGCGCTACCGGCCAGTGCGGTGCTGTCAGACACCAGATAAGCGCGCTCGGGGGTCTTTGCCCTGATCATGACTTTGAGCGTATCGCTGGGCAAGTGGTGGCCGTCCGCTATGAGTCCCGCCGTGAGCCGGTCGTCAGCGAGTTGAGTCCACAGGGCATTCGGATGCCTTGGCAGGGTGGTGGCGATGCCGTTGCCCAGATGGGTGGCCAGACCGGCTCCCGCGGTGATGGCAGCCGTGATTTGTTCAGGACTCGCGTGCGTATGTCCAATGGCCACTTCGACGCCGAGTTCGCGGATCCGGGCGATCTGGGCCGGCGCATCGGGCGTATGTGGGGAGACGGTGACGATGCCGACCATTCCGCTTGCGCGAAGCCAGCGCCGAATCTCATCTGCGTCCAAGGGACGGACGAAGGCGGCGTCGTGGACACCGCGGGGACCGTCCTGGTCCGAGATGAAAGGACCCTCGATGTGCACGCAGGGGATGGCTGCCCTGGTGGTCGGATCAATGTCGCAGGCACGCTTGATCTGTTCGAGCGCGACGGTGATTGCCTCCTCCGACGCTGTCACAATGGTCGGGACCCACGTGGTGACGCCCAGTTTCGCAAGCTCCGCGCTCAGGTTGATGATGGTTTGCGGCGAGACGTCGGCGGAGTTGACGTCCAGGCCGCCGTAACCGTTGACCTGGCCGTCGATAAATCCCGGCGCGATCACGGGCACCCCTTGGTCAGGGCCGATCTCCCGCACCGACAGGATGGTCGTGTCGTAGGCGATTTCTATGTTGATCCCCCGGTGGGGGTCTTTGCCCACGATCGTTTTGGGGTGTGTCACAGCTTGTGTACCCGTCCTTTGAAACGTGAAATGAACTGCTGGTTGGCTTCGTCCCCGCCTGGAGCATTTCCCGATCGCCACAATGGCGGCTCAATGCCGATTTCGTTCAGCTTGCCGATGGTGGACATCATGAGCCAGTTGAGGGTGAAGGCGTTGGCGAAGGTGGACACTGCGGCCGTTTTTTCCTTTGCCCCGGGGACCTCCATGACGGCGTCCCCGACCGGAACCTTCGTGTCGATGTGGTGGTCGACGACGTCGTGCAGGTTCAGTTTTTGCGGATGCCGTGCGGGGTGGTCACCGGCTGTTTCCTCCGCGTGCTCGCGCGAGGAAACGCCGATGGTCGTGACCGATAGTTCGCGTGCCGTCAGCGCCGCGTCAATGAGCGCGCTATTGATGCCGTAGGCGTTGACCAGGATGAGGACATCCCCGGGTCCGAGGCCCGCGTCTTCGATGACGATCCGGCCGTAACCTGGAGTCCGTTCCATGGCCATAGAGCGGAGGGCACCGCCGGAGAGCAGGGTGCCTTCGTCCAAAATAGCCGAGACGTGCATCAACCCGCCTGCCCGGAAGAATACTTCCTGGCTTGCCAGGTTCGAATGACCGCCCGGGCCGTAGATGTGGACCAGTTCGTCCTTGGCTACCTGGGCCGCGAGAATGTCCGCGGCGACTCTGATGTTTTCGGCTTCCTCCAGGCGGATCCGCCCGAGGAGCTCGGTGATTTTTCCAAGGTAGTCGCCCGAGAGCTGCTCATTTGAGTTCATCGCGGATCGGATTCGGCGTCGAGGTAGATGGTGACGTTGGGGTGCGTGCGCAGCGCAGTACCCGGATGGTCTCCGCTGATCGGCTGGTTCAGGGTGTTGTGGACGGCGGTCCTTTTGGCACGGCCTGGCACGGAGGCGATGATTTCGGAGGCATGCAGCAAACGCGGGATGGAGACGGTGATGGCGCGCTGCGGAACGTCGTCGAAACCGGCGAAATGCCCTTCGTCCACCTGTTGCTGGCGGCTTACTTGGTCCAGGTTGATGACGCGGGCGGGCAGCGGGTCGGCGAGGTCGGCCGGGGGATCGTTGAAGGCAAGATGGCCGTTGACCCCCAATCCGAGCAAGACGAGGTCAAAGGGATCTTGGCCCATCAACGTGCCATAGCGCTCCGCTTCGTCTTGGGCAGGGTTCCCCGGGTTGATGCGGTGAAAGGTGGTGGGCGGAAGGAAGCTGAAGAACGTACGTTGCAGCCAGTTTCCGAATCCTTGGGGTGCGTCCGGCTCGAGCGCGAGGTAGTCGTCCATGTGGAAACACGTTATGCGGCTCCAATCGATGCCGGGCTCCTGGACGAGCGCCTGAAGCGTTGCCTCCTGGCTGGGAGCTGCTGCGAGCATCAGCCGGACCTCCCGCTGGTTCCGGAGCGCCTTGCGCAGCGTTTCCGCTGCATGCGCGCCGGCGTGTTCCCCCAGTGCGGCCCGGTCCGGGTGTGTGGAAACGACAGGGCTGTAAGTGGTCAGTGCTGTCACGTGTGTGTCCTTCGGGTTTCTAGTTCAGTAGTCAGGAGGAGGGATCGGGCTATATGGAAGGGGTCCTTGACGGGCAGCGCCACCACCTTGTCGAGGGGCTTCCCCTCGCGGTCGCGGATTTGCAGCCACTCCTGGCCGGAGGGATCCGGAAAGGTGCCGAGGGTGTAGGACCAGATCCGCTCATGCCAATCCAGGAGGTCGGGCCGCCCGAAACGCTCGGCGAGCAGCCTGGTTGCGTAGAGGGCCTCAACCTGGACCCACCACAGCTTGGTGTCCCACGTTTGGGTCACCAACGTTTCGTAGGGGTCGTTGCCGAAAAGCCTGCCCCGCGGTTCATCCCCGGTGCTGTCGACGTATCGGAAGATGCCGCCATGCTGGTCATCCCAACCCGCTTCCAGGGCGCGGATGGCAAGGTCCGGTAGCCAATCCGGAATACGTGGCGCAAGTCCGGGCACTATTTCGGCGGCTTCCATGACCATCCAGAGCATCTCCAACAAGTGGCCGGGGGTGCGGTGGCGGGCCAGGAGCGTGTCCAGGTCATCGCTACTGTCAGGCCGGTATTCCCACCAGGTGTCGGCCTTCCACATGCCTTCGGAGGATCCGTCGCCGAGCAGCTGGGAAAGCGCGGCACCGGCTGTTTCGGCGCTTTCAACAGAGCCGCAGGCCAAATGGAGTTGGGCGCCCACATTCAGGAGCAGCATCAGCCCGGCCGCGTCCTTGAATCCGGCGCGGACGGGGTAGGGCTCGGACGGAGCCTTCCGGGCCTCGATTCTTTCTTCGGCGTGGGCGAGAAGCGCATGGGCTGATTGGAGCCACTCGTCACGTTCGCGGCCAGCCGCTTCGGGAAGCCGGGCTGCACCCGCCAGGCCCAAGCCCGCAAAGAGGTCGGCCAGTACGCTGACGGCGATCTCCCCTTGCGGCCCGGACGGTAGCGCCTGCCCCTCAGCCGATGTGCGGTATGCCGTCACGCTGCCGTCCAAGATGGCGTGTTCTTGGATGAACCTGGCCGTTTCAATCGACAAGGCAGCCCACAACTGGGGATTTTCCGCGATGATCCCGTCCCCGCTGTCAAACGCAATCCTTGAACAGAGCCAAGCCCAGCGGCCTTGGGACCACGTATATTTCTCGTTCGAAAGCAACCGCCCTGCGTTGGAAAAGCAGGTGAAAACCCCTCCGTTTTCCCTGTCCACCCCGTTCTCGAGCCACCAAGGGAGGACTCCCTTGAGCAGCTGATCCCGTATTTCGGATCCAGTTGCGCTCATGCCACGGTGCTTTCGACTGGAATCGATGTGGCCGGCTCAAGGTCCCGGTCAAGGGACTCGACAAGGGCGTCGGATGCTTCGTTGTGCCACGGGCGCAGCCAGCCGAAGACGCAATAGACGATCGCCGAGGCAAGCACCGGAGCGGCCACGTTGATTGTCTGCGCACTGGCCGTGCCCAGGCTCGCGATGGGAGCGGCCAAAGCGTACTTTGCGAGTGCGAAAACGAGCAAACCGGTGGCCCAGGAGAACAGGGCTGCAGATGGGCCGCAGCGCCGGAACGGGCGCAACATCCCCAACAGCATGGGAACGGCGATCGGCCCCACCAAGGCACCGAACCAGAGGATGATCAGGCCCAGGACCCCGCCGAATGAATCCGCGCTCAGGGCGATGACCATCGACAATCCGATGAACAGGAACGTGGAAATCCGGCCACCCAGTAGTTCCGCCCGCGACGTCAGGGGCTGCCGGGAACCGCGCAGCGCAGGGATGATGTCCCGGATGACGACGGCGGAAATCGCGTTGGCGTCCGAAGACGTCATGGCCATGGTGTGTGAGAACATTCCGGCGACGACCAACCCCACCAGGCCGGCCGGCAGCAGTTGCTGGGTCAGGAGCGCATAAGCCTGATCCGGGTGCGTCAGATTGGGCAGGATCAGCGGCGCGGCCCACATCGGGAAGAAAAGCACCAGAGGCCACACGAGATACAGTGCGCCCGAAAGCAGGACTGATTTGCGGGCCGCTGAGCCGGACGGAGCGGCGATGAAGCGTTGAGCCAGGTTCCAGGTTCCGCCGTTGTAGGAAATAGTGCTGATCAGGCAATAGGCGAGGAAGAATCCGATGGTGTAGTCCCCCGCGAATGGCTGTGAGTGCGAGGCCGGCAGACGGGACCAGATTCCCGCGATCGAGGAAACGCCCCCGAGCTTGGCCACGGCGAAGATAAGCATCGCAATGCCCGCTACGGACTGGATGATGAACTGGCCCATATCCGTCAATGCGTCCGCCCACAAACCGCCAATGGTCGAATAGATGAGCGTGACCCCGCCAACGATCAGGATGCCAACGGCGATCGGAACCCCGGCGAACACGTTCAGCAGGATCGCGCTGGCCGCCCATTTGGCCGCAACATCGAAGACTTTCAATGCGGCACCGGACCAAGCCAGTACTTGCTGCGCGGGCAGGTTGTAGCGCGTAGCCAGGTATTCGAGCGGGGAGATGATTCCCAAACGCTGCCTCAGGCGCGGCCAGCGCGGGGCGAAGAAGACAGCGCCAACAAGGCAGGCGATGGTGATGGTGAGCGCCCACCAGACATACAGTGCGAATCCGGTGGTGTAGGCGATGGCGGCGTAGGCCACGAAGACAGCTGCCGAATAGCCGGACATGTGGTGGGAGATTCCCGCCAGCCACCACGGCATCTTCCCGCCGGCTGTGAAGAAGTCCGCGGCGTTTTTCACTCGGCTCTTGGCCCACCAGCCGATCCCTATCATGACGACGAAGTAGGCCCCTAAAACGAGCCAGTCGGCGAAATACATACATCCTCCTTGATGCAACGAAAGCTTGGAAATGGGATCTGCAGTGGCGTCCACTTTTCTCTGCAAACGTTTGCAAAACAAGGGTCTTTTTGAAAGTTTTCTTGCGGGGCCTGGAGGGCGACAGAAAGGCTGTGGCTGTGACCTCGGATTACTCCGCGGTCACCGCCACAACCCGTTTGGGTGCTTCAGCCAGCCGGCTCACCCCGCCAGTGCGTACACCGTGGTCCCGCCGATGGTCTGTGACTGGAAGTTCGCAGCCACCCATTGCGCGATCTGGGCGGGGGCTTCCGATCCGCTGTTCGCCTGCATGGTCCCGCCGGCGATGAAGTAGTGGATCTTGCCCTGTGCAACGAGCTGCTGGAACTGCTCAAGGGTGGGAGACGGGTCCGTGCCGTTGAAACCGCCCACCGCCATGACCGGCAGTTCGGTGGCCAGCTGGTAGCCGGCGGCGTTGTTCGAGCCCACTACGGCGGCCGCCCACGTGTAGTTCGAGGCGCCGGATTTCAGTGCGGCAACCATTTCCGACGACGGCGTGGTGGCGCCGAGCAGGCCGCCCAGGCCGCCGCCTTGCCGGTTCCCTCCGAAGCCGCCAGCCTGGGCGCCCGGCTGTTGGAGGGGCTGCGGGGGAGTGTTCTGGGCTGCGTTGTTTTGCCCGAAGCCGCCCCGGGCTCCAAAGCCGCCGAAGCCACCGAACGTAGTCGCGGGACCGGCGCTGGGGATTGCGCCACTATGCGTCACGGAGGCGGTAGAGATCGAGTACGCCAGCGGACCGGCAAGGGAGGCCGCGAGGGCGAGCGCCGCCGTCGTGCGGTGGAGGATGCGGACCGGGAAACGTCCCGAGAGCAGCAAGCCGGCCGCAGCCGCCAATGCGCCCAGCAGCACGGCCCAGCGCAGCAACGGACCATAAGCGGTGGTGCCGCCCAGGAGACCGAAGGCCGTGAATCCAGCTGCGGCCACTGCCACAGCGAGCACGACCGCGGCGACGAGCTGTGCGCGGTGCTGCCACAAAAGCGCCCCGCCCAGGCCCGCGAGCCCGGCGATGCCCGGGGCCAGCGCCACCGCGTAGTAGGGGTGGATGATGCCTGCCATGAAGCTGAACACGAGCCCGGTGACCAGCACCCACGAGCCCCACACGATCACCGAGGCGCGGACGCTATCCGTGCGCGGGGCACGCCGGCCCAGCCACAGCAGCCCGGCCCCGAGGACCAGCACCGAAGGGAGCAGCCACGCGATCTGGCCGCCGAATTCGCTGTTGAACATCCGGAACAGCCCGGGAACTCCCCAGCCGTTGCCGCCCCCCACGCTGCCGGTCTCCTGGCCGCTCAGCCGGCCGAGGCCGTTGTAACCGAGCGTCAGTTCCAGGATCGAGTTGTTCTGTGAGCCGCCGATGTATGGCCGCATGTTCGCCGGAACGAGTTCGACGACGGCGAGCCACCAGCCGGCCGCGACCACCATGGCCGCCCCCGCGCCGAGCAGATGAAGCAGGCGACGCCCCACTCCACCCGGCGCGGCAACCAAGTACGCCACCGCAAATCCAGGAACCACCAGCAGGACCTGGAGTTGCTTGGTGAGGAAGCCGAAGCCAAGGAACACTCCGGCCAGCAGGAGCCAGCGCAGTGTGTTGTCCTGCATGGACCGCAGGGTGGCGTAGCCGGCGGCCGTCATGAGTAGCACCAGCAGGGCGTCCGGGTTGTTGAACCGGAACATGAGGGTGGCTACCGGGGTGATGGCCATGACGACGGCGGCGAGCAGCCCGGCCCGGTGGGCGAGCTGTGGATCGCCGGAAGCGGGGGCCGCGGCTCGCCTGACTGCCAGATACAGCAGCCAGGCCGTGGCCACGCCCATGAGCGCCTGGGGAACCAGGATGCTCCAGGAGCTCAGCCCGAAGATCCGTACCGAGAGGTCCATGATCCAGAGCGACGCCGGCGGTTTGTCCACCGTGATGGAGTTGGCGGCGTCGGACGATCCGAAGAACCATGCGGCCCAATTCTGCGAACCGGCCTGGGCCGCCGCGGAATAGAACGCGTTGGCCCAGCCGGAAGCGCCGAGATTCCAGAGATAAAGGACCGCCGTTGCCAGGAGCACGAAACCGAGCTCCACGCGGTGCCGCAGGGCATGCGGGCCGCGGGTGCGGCGGGGCTGGCGGGACCGGCGGGGCGAACCGGCCCGGGCGCGGCCGCCCCCTCCGTGGGGAACGGCCGCTTCCTGCGGCGCAGTCGGCCCCACCAACAGCGGCGGCGGAGCCGGCTGCCTTGCCTCGGAGTCCGTGCCTGTGGAATAGGAAGTGGTCATCGGAATCTACTTTGTCAGCTTGTAGACCGTGGAGTTGCCCACCGTCTGGGCTTGGAAGTTCGCCTGTACCCAGGAGGCTACCTCGGAATTGCCGCCTTGGCCTCCGAACCCGCCGCCACCCATGCCGCCTCCTGCGATGTAGTAGCCGATCTGTCCCTTGGCCACCATGTCCTGGAACTCTGCCAGCGTGGGGTAGGGATCGCCGCCGTTCCAGCCACCGAGCGCGATCACGTTGGTGTTCGTGGCGAGCTCAAGGCTTGCGGCTTGGGTCGCACCGGAGACGATCGCCGACCACTTCGTGGTGGTGGATTTCAGCAGGGCGGTCAGTCCGGCGTCGGACGTTCCCTCGGAACCGGGCCCTCCCGCCGGACCCGCGCCACCAGCTGCGCCGAACCCACCGGCGCGGTCTCCGAAGCCGCCCATGGCGGAACCGCTGGGTCCCGACGTCGGGATGGAACCGGAGTGCGCGGTAGCCGCCGTCGCGAGCGTCCACGCCGCTGTTCCGAGGCCGCCGGCCAGAAGGGAAACGACGACGACGGCCGCGGCCGCTGCGTTCCGGAACCGCCCCGCCGTGTTTTGGCCGGCAAAGCGCAACGAGTCGAGGCGGAGCAGGATTGCCGCTGCCGCCACCACACCTAGGACGACGATCACGATGCGCAACCACGGAAGCCACGAGGCGTCGCGGCCCAGGAGAACCGCGGACCAGGCCGAACTACCGAGGATGACCACGGCCAGGACGATCCTGGCCGGCCAATATCCACGGCCACGCCACAGCTCAACGCTGCCAATGCCTACCAAGGCTGCGATTGCCGGTGCGAGCGCTACCGCGTAGTAGGGGTGGACTATGCCGCTCATGAAGCTGAAGACGCCCGCCGTCACCAGAAGCCAGCCACCCCACAGGATGAGCGCGGCACGGGTGCGGGAAGCCCGCGCTTCCCGGCGGGTGAACCATAGGCCGGCTGCCAGCAGAATCAGTGCAGCGGGGAGAAGCCAGGAGACCTCAGCGCCGAAGCTCGTGCCAAACATGCGGGTGATCCCGGCGGCGCCACCGAATCCGGCGTTGCCGCCACCGCCACCGCCGCCGCCGAAGGCGCCGAGGCCACCGAGATTGCCTCCAGCAGGGGCGCCCGCTCCGCCGCCGCCGGGCGTGCCTTCGCCCGAACCCGTGATGCGGGACAGCCCGTTGTAGCCAAAGGTCAGCTCGAGGAAGCTGTTGGTTTGCGAACCCGCCATGTAAGGCCGTGCCGATGCCGGGGTCAGCTGGAAGAGGGCGACATAACTGCCGGCTACTACTGCGATTCCGGCCAGCGCGCCGAGCAGGTGCAGCAGCCTCCGCCGCAACGGGGTCGGGGCGGCCCAGAGGTACGCGAGTCCCAGGCCTGGAACAATCAGGAAGCCCTGCAGCATCTTGCTCAGGAACGCGAGGCCCACTACAGCGCCGGCAGCGGCGAGCCACTTCCAGCCCGCCCGTTCGATGGCGCGGGTAGTGAAGTACGCCGCCAGGACCAGGCAGAGAGTCAGCATGGCGTCGGGATTGTTGAAGCGGAACATGAGCGCGGCCACCGGGGTCAGTGCCAATGCCCCACCGGCCAACAAGCCAGCGCCTGGTCCGGAAACCCGCTTGACCGTCAAGTAAAGGAATCCAACGGCGGCCACGCCCATCAGCGCCTCGGGAACCAGCATGCTCAGGGGAGAGAAGCCGAAGATCCGGCCCGCCAAAGCAGGGATCCACAAGGAGGCCGGAGGCTTGTCCACGGTGATGGCGTTGCCGGCGTCGAGCGAACCGAACAGAAGCGCCGTCCAGTCCTTGGTGCCGGCTTGAATGGCCGCTGCGTAGAAGGAGTTTCCGTAGCCGGTGGCCGCGAGGTTCCAGAGATACAGGAACGCGGTGGCTACGAGGAGCCCGGCGGCGGACGGCCGTACCCAACGGGGCTGCCGGCCAAAGGCGTATCGGGTCCAGCGGGGCGTGGCATCCGGGGTTGACGGGCGTGCCGAGTGGCGCGGTGCGTCGGCAATCCCGACGGCGGGGCCGGCGTCAGCATTTCCGGCGGCGAGTCCTGTGCTTGTGGGAGTGATCGTGGAGGTCATGATGCTGCCGTTTCTGTGCGCGTTTTGGCTTGTGTCCTGGGTTCAGCCGACGGCGCCGCAGGCTGCCGGAAGACCCAAAGGCGGAACAACAGGAAGCGGACTGCCGTGGCGGCGAGGTTCGCTGCGACCACGGTGAGAAGCTCGCCCCAGCGGTCCGGCGTCGTCGTACTGTGCACCAAGGCGAGTGCCCCGGAGGTGAGTGCGAGGCCGATCCCGAAGACGATCAACCCTTCGAAGTGGTGCCGAACGGGATTGCCGCCCTGGATGCCGAAGGTGAAGCGACGGTTGGCGCCGGTGTTGGCGATGGCCGTGACGAGCAGCGCCAGGAAGTTCGCCAGCTGCGGGTCCATGAAGCCGCGGCAGAACAGGAAGATGAGCACATAGGCGAGGGTGGACGCAGCGCCGATCGCGGCGAACCGGACCAATTGCCCGAATAGGCTGCTGCGCGGGCTTTGCTCGGCGATGCGGGACGACGCCGGGAGCGGCCCGCGTGCAAGTGCCGCCCGCAGTTCCGGAATGGGGATGCGGCCCGAGACGAGATCCCGGGTGAGCCGGACCATGCCGCGGATGTCGGCGAGGGCGGTCCGCACCACGTCGACGCTGGAATTGGGATCGTCGATCCAGTCGACGGGAACTTCGTGGACCCGGAGCCCGCAGCGTTCGGCGAGGACCAGGAGTTCGGTGTCGAAGAACCACGAGTTATCCATGGTGTGCGGGAGGATCTGCTGGGCGACGTCTGCCCGGATCGCTTTGAAGCCGCATTGGGCATCGCTGAAGCGGGCACCCATGAACGAGTGCAGCATCAAGTTGTAGCTGCGCGAAATGAACTCGCGTTTGGGGCCGCGGACGACCCGCGAGTTACGGGTCAGCCGTGTGCCGATGGCGAGGTCCGAATGGCCGGAGATCAGCGGCGCCAAAAGGGGCGCCAGTGCGGCGAGGTCAGTGGAAAGGTCAACGTCCATGTAAGCCAGAACGGGCGACGGCGATGCAAGCCACACCCTGCGAAGGGCGTTGCCGCGTCCCTTCTCGTCAAGGTGGACAACCGCGAGCTCAGGCAGTTCCCGGGCTACGCGCTCCGCGATTTTCAACGTGCCGTCCGTGCTCGCGTTGTCAGCCACGGTGATGCGGAAGCCATGCGGGAAGGATTCGCGCAAGTGGCCGTGAAGCCTGCGCAGGCACTCTTCGAGATCGCGTTCCTCGTTGAAGACGGGGATGGTGACGTCGAGGACGGGGATGGCGGTGTGGGTGTCCACGGGGGCGCGCCGCCCCGTGCCGCGCTGGATGGGAGTGCTGGGTTGGATGGGAAGGCCCGGCGGCACCACCGCGGGGTCCTTCAGGGTTCCGGAGGTGGATTCGATGAGCGTCATGTATCCAGAGTGCCGTTGCCGAATATGAAGGCTTTAGGCGGAACCTGTGACGTGGCTGTGGATGTGTGACCAGCGTGGCGCATCACTTGCCTGGCCAAGAAACGGAGAGGCCCGCCCCGGAAGGGACGGACCTCGACGTACTTTGTGGTTGGCTCTTGGCTTAGTACCAGTTGTGGGCCAAGTGGAAGGACCATGCCGCGGACGGCGATCCGTAGCGTTCCTTGATGTAGTTCAGGCCCCAGCGGATTTGCGTCTGGTAGTTGGTCTGCCAGTCGGCGCCTTCGGACGCCATCTTTTCGGCCGGCAGCGACTGCCCAATGCCGTAAGCGCCACTGGAGGCGTTGGTGGCAGTGGTGCGCCAATCCGATTCCTTGTTCCACAAGGTGATCAGGGCCGACATTTCGCCCTGGCCCCAACCGTAGGAGGGAAGGATGCTTGCGGCGTAGGCCTGGGCGCCGGAGGGATCATCGACGGCGACGGGTGCAGCCGGTGCCGCTGGAGCAGGGGGTGCAGCGGGTGCGGCCGGTGCGGCAGCCTGGGGCGCGACGGCGGCCGGAGCGGGCGCGGCTGCCTGGCTTGGCGTCGACGCAGCGCTCGGCGTGGGGCTCGCGCTTGCGCTCGCCGACGGCGTGGCGGTGGCCGAAGGCGTGGCTGAGTGATCCACCGTGCGGGATTCGGACGTGCGGCTCATGTCCTGGGCGTTGATGGCTTGTCCGGCGGCCTGGGTGGCAGCGCCTGCGCCGAGGAACACGGCAACGACGCCGGCAACAACTGCCATGCGCTGGCCGGTGCCGAGGTTCGAGGCGGCTCGCCTCAGCGTGGAACGTGACTTGTTTCTCCGGGCAGGTTCGCCGCGGTGGCGCGCAACAGGGCGCGACTGATCCTTGGAATCAGACATGGTGATTGCCTCTCGACGCCTGCGGAGTTAGCTGTCGGATTCGGATGAGGTCATCCGGCCGTGGCCACGGCGGAACGTGGCGGCACGGCTTCACCCCTAGGGCTGGCTCAACATGAGCGCTTGCCCGGAGACCTGGGTCCCCCGTCTCTGCCTGGACTGTTGGGCACCGGGGAGTGGCAGAGCTCGGCGCCTACCCGGCGGTGGCCGGAATGATCCAGCGCACCTATTCGACGGTACAGGAGGATCCAGCTTAAGTCACATTTAGGTAACGGAGATCACGACGCCGGTGCGTCGACTTGCGCGCGCCGCGCACCGGCGTCGTACTCTTCTGGTTCGCCCGTCAGGCCGGGGCAGTCCTGAGCGCCGGGAGCCGCACCGCGAACTCCGTCCGGCCAGGCCGCGACGCCACTTCGACCGTGCCGCCGTGCGCCTGAACGATGGATTCCACAATGGACAAGCCGAGGCCGGAGGTGCCCTCGGAGCCGGACCGGGCGGCGTCGGCACGGGCAAAGCGGGAGAAGATCCTGCCCTGGAATTCAGGCGGGATGCCCGGGCCGTTGTCGGTCACGGTCACCACGGCGCTGCCATCGGCGGAGCGCATCACGCCCGTGACCACGGTGGTTCCCGCCTCGGTGTGCTTGCGGGCGTTGGAGAGCAGATTCGCCAAAACCTGGTGGAGTTGGGTGGTGTCGCCGCGGACCGTGAGGGGCTCATCCGGGAGCTTGAGCTGCCAGATGTGCTCGGGGGCCATGACCTTCTCGTCGCTGACGGTCTCGATCACCAACTGCGTGAGGTCCACATCGGTGAATTCCGGGGCCTTCCCTTCGTCCAACCGGGCCAAGAGAAGGAGGTCCTCCACGAGGGTGGTCATGCGTTCGGACTGGCTCTGCACCCGGCCCAGCGACTTGCGCCCGTCTTCGGTGAACGTCTCGGTCATGCGCAAGAGTTCGGTGTAGCCGCGGATGGCGGTCAGCGGAGTGCGTAGTTCGTGCGACGCATCCGCGACGAATTGGCGCACCTTGGTTTCGCTTTGCTGGCGGGCCTCGAGGGCGCTCGAGACGTTGTCCAGCATCAGGTTCAAAGCATGGCCGACGCTTCCCACTTCGGTGCTCGGATGGGCCGCCGACGCCGGAACACGCACCGCGAGGGCCACTTCACCGGCGTCGAGCGGAAGTTTCGACACCTTGGTGGCGACGTCGGAGAGTTGCTCCAAAGGCCGCATGGTACGGCGGATCAGCACGGTTCCGGCCAGCCCGATCAGGACCAGTCCGCCCAAGGAGACCAGCACCATGGTCCAGACGAGGGAGGCCTCGGTGTCCTCTTTCGAGGCGAGAGGGAGACCTGTGATGACAACATCGCCGTATGGAGTTTCGGTGGCCACCAGCCGGTAGCCGCCAGTGGACAGCGTGCGATCAACCGGGCGGCCATCGGACGGGAGCGCCGACAGGATTCGGGCGTCGCTGGGCGACAACGGCGCACGTGTGGCATCGGAGGACAAGAAGCCGGCATCACTGCTCACCTGGCCTGCAAGGATGCGTGCATTGAGCGTGCCGATGCTCTGGCCGCGGGGGTCCAGCGGGTCCGGACGGCCGCCAGGGTTGCCTTGCGGCGGGCGGCCGTGGGAGGCCTGCATCAATTGCTGATCGAGCTGCTTCGTGAGGAACACATCCATGGAGGCATAGCTGACCACCCCGACTGCACCGCAGATGGCCACAAGGAGTGCCATGGAGAGAAGGATCAAGCGCGTGCGCAAGTGCCAGGTTGAAGGATTGAACCAGCTATGGTCGGTCTGGCGGGGGATACCCGAGAGTGCGGACATTCGGCGCCCCGGCTATTCGGCAGGCTTGATGACGTAGCCTGCTCCGCGCACCGTGTGGATCATGGGCGGGTGGTTGGCCTCGATCTTCTTGCGCAGGTATGAGATGTAAAGCTCCACGATGTTGGCTTGGCCGCCGAAATCGTAGTCCCACACGCGGTCCAGGATCTGGGCCTTGCTGACCACGCGCTTGGGGTTCTCCATGAGGTAGCGCAGGAGCTCGAACTGGGTCGCCGTGAGCGGGATGTCCTCGCCGCCGCGGGTAACTTCACGCGTGTCGACGTTCAGGGTCAAGTCGCCCACCACCAGCTCGGCGGTGTCCATCGCGGCCACCCCCGAGCGTTGGACCAGACGGTGCAGGCGCAACAGGACTTCCTCCATGCTGAAGGGCTTGGTGACATAATCGTCGCCGCCGGCGGCCAACCCGACGATGCGGTCCTGTACGTCGTCCTTGGCGGTGAGGAAGAGCGCAGGCACCTCCGGCGCAAAGGCGCGGATCCTGCCGAGCAGCTCGACGCCGTCGAACCCTGGAAGCATCACATCCAGCACCAGGACGTCCGGTCGGAAGTCCTTGGCGAGCTTTACCGCGGCGGGACCGTCGCCCGCCACCGCCACCGACCAGCCCGCCATGCGGAGGCCCATGCTCATGAGCTCGGCGAGGCTGGGTTCGTCGTCAACCACAAGGGCACGGATGGGGGAACCGTCCGGGTGGCTGAGTTGCGGAAGGTTGTTGGTCATGGAGTGCGAGGATGCCATGGGACAACTCTCCAATCTGCCGGTTTGCCAGTGCTTTGCCGTTGCTGTGAGCACCCTGTGAGTCCCAGCCTAGCCACCTGTCCGGAGGTTGTGGCGGTTCTGCAGGTCACAGGGAAGCCTTCAGTTCGACACAGCCAACGCACAGCAAAGCGGCTGACGCTGTTTGGGACAAGAACAATCACGACCAAACAGTCTCGATTTCGATGGAGAACACCATGGATCAGCAAAACAACCCCTCCGTACCTGGTTCCGAGCCGGAGAACGGACACCCGCAGCCGGTGATCCGCCCCCTTGATGATTCTGCGCAGGCTGGTGCCGGGCAGCCGGCCGCCGGGTGGGGTGCTCCGCAGCCGCCGGCGAATCAGCCGCCTGCCGCCGGGTGGGGTGCTCCGCAGCCGCCGGCGAATCAGCCGCCGGCCGCTGGGTGGGGTGCTCCGCAGCAATACAACGCCGGACAGCCCCGACCTTCCTTTTTCAAGAATTGGAGCCTGAAGAAGGGGCTCATTGTTGGCGGCGTCGCGGTGGTGGTCGCTGCTGCGGCAGGAGCCGGTGCATATGCCGCCGGCAACGGGACCGCGGCCGCGGATACCACCAACGCGCAGGGACCTGGGGCCGGGCAGAACGGCCAGGGCGGATTCGGTGGCCCGGGCGGCACGAACGCAGGCCCTGGCGGGCTCGGCGTCGGCATGGGCGGCCTGAACGCCGCGGTCCACTCGGAATACGTGGTCCTCCAGAACGGCAGCTATGTCACCATGGCGGGCCAGTTGGGTACGGTCACCGACATCTCAGCGAGTTCCATGACCGTCAAGAGCGAGGACGGGTTCACGAAAACCTATGCGCTGGGAACGGACGTCGTGGTAGCTGAAGGCCTGCGGCAACGTGGAAGCGGAAGCGGCGGCACCACCCTGACCCTCGCCGATGTGAAATCCGGATCCAGCGTGAGGGTCACTGCGCTCAAGGAATCGGACAAGTACACGGCCCAGTCCATCCAGATCGTTACTGCCACCACATCAAGTACCCAAGGAACCGGCACCACCAACTAGTCCCCACCGCCACCCTCGCCTCGCAAGTCCCCACCGGGTCCCGGCCTTCGCAAGCTCAGGCAGGGACCCTCGCCGGCGTGGCCCCACGGCCAGGGAACCCTAGCGGCGTGGGCCCACGGAGCTGATGTCGTTACGGGCCTTCAAAACGACATCCAGTGCGAGCGCGGCGTGAGGCTAGGGCCATTGCGGGGGTCCTAGCAGACGATTTGCCAAAGAATTTTCACGAGATGCCGATCCAGGATTGGACAAGGGTTGTTTCATATCTCGAGATTCAAAGGCAAGCGCGTGACGTGGCTTGAGATTCAGAAAACGGCAAATCCATCAAATTTTATTCGAATATTGCGCCAAGAATAGCCAGTGTGACGAACGAGAATGGGTCACATTTGGACATGTGTGAATTGTGATGTGCGGCACAATAGTCCGATTCGTCTCAAAATGTGGACGGTCCGGCCCTTTGTTACTTGCAAGTTCCCTTTGTTACGTTGCACACTTCAAATGTGAACAAGAACTCAACAGCATCTGCAGCCGCAGCGATCGAGCCCAGCGCACCCGCTGGTACTTCGATGAGCTGTTGTCGAATGCATGCCTAACTTAAGACCCCAACAAGTTTCAGGCATTCGCCCCCTGCCCAGCGTCGGGCGCCCCTCCCCATCTCATTGCGGGGACCAGACCAGCATTCGAAGCCGCGATGACGGCTATTCACTTTGAGGTAAGCACTCCATGTCAGTTGCATCCGGATACGTCCACATCTCCGTCCGTAACGCCAATAAGGCCGCGTCGAACGCCGGCCTGCGTCCCGGCTTCGGCAACCGCCCGGCCTACGCCCAGCCCGCACCGCAGGGTGGCAGCCAGGCACCCGGCTACGTCCCCCAGGGCTATAACCCCAACTCCTACGGCCAGCTCCGCGCTGTTCCCGCCAACGAGGCCTCGCCGATGACTGCGCCCACGCCGGTCTTGGCTCCAGCGGACCGCTCTATCCGTCCCGTTGCTAATGACAATGTGGCCCGCGGTTTCGTGCTCTACATGGGCATTGACGAGGACACGGCCGCGGCCGCCGGAACGTCCATTGCCAAGTTGGCCCAGGAAATCCGGGCCTACGCGCAGTCCCTCGTTTCCGGCGCCGAGAGCTATGCCGCCGTCGCAGTAGCCCCGGCCAGCGCGCCCGGTTCCGCGCTCGACGTCGTCCGTTCGACTTTCGGTGACCCCACCGTTGGCAACCGCCAGCGCTCCGAGGCGCTCCGCCCGCAGCCTGCACAGGAAGCCCGCCCGTCCGGCGTCTTGATCGACCTCGCACGTCGTGAGGTGCACCTCGACGGCGAATCCCTGAACCTCACGTTCAAGGAATTCGAGCTCCTCAACTACCTCGTCGAGAACGGCACCCGCACCGTGGGCCGCGACGAACTCCTCGAGGGCCTGTGGCGCAACGCCGAAGAGGTCCCCAACGAGCGCACCATCGACGTCCACATCCGGCGCCTACGCTCCAAGCTCGGCCGCCTGGCAAACACGGTCCGCACCGTGCGCGGCCAGGGCTACCGTTTCTACGAGCATCCCGAGGTTATCGTCTGGGCCGCTCCGGAATACTCGATCTAGTCCCCACGCGCTCAAAGCGCCCGCTCCGTTCTTTGGGGGCGGGCGCTTTCGCTTCCGCGGCCAACCCAACTGACTCGCATTTGTTGTCGTTTACAGGCGTCAAAACGACAACAAATGCGAGTCAGTTGGGATAGTAGGGTGGGGGGATGAGCGAGCATCACATCAAGCGGCTGGTGATCATGCGGCATGCGAAGTCGGACTGGCCCCTTGGTGTGCCGGATCATGAGCGACCCCTTGCCGAACGCGGCCACAAGGAAGCCCCTCTTGCCGGGAAATGGCTCCTTAAGCACCACGTGATTCCGGATTTCATCCTGTGTTCGTCCGCGCTCCGGACCCGGCAGACCTGCACGTGGGTGTGCAGCGAGCTGGGGGACAAGGCCCCGACGCCGAAACTCGAGGACGGCCTGTACGCCGCCTCCGCGCAACGCATGTTGACCGTCATCAACCATGTGCCGGAAACCGTCACCACTCTCATGATCTTTTCGCACATGCCCGGCGTGCAGGACCTCGCGATGCACTTGGCTTCCCGCGACTCGGACCATGACGCCTACATGGACGCCGCAACGCGCTACCCCACGAGCGCCATGACAGTCATGGAACTTGAAAAGCCGTGGGCTGAACTCGATGGGCAGGATGCCCGGCTGACCCACTTCGCAGTTCCGCGCCCAAAGAAGTAGCTCCCTCGCGCGAACTGGCAGCTAATGCCCTTTTTTGCGCGGCCAGAGGGCATCTGCCGCCAGCTCGCGCGGATGGTCCCAGCTAGCCCACCTCGAGGCCGGCCGCCACATCCTGCAGCAAGCGGACCACGTGGCGGATGCTGGGGCTTGCCATCATGGTCTTCCGGTACACGATTCCCACTTGGCGTTGCTGCATCGGATTGACCACGGGCACCGCCACCACTCCAGCGGGGAGCTCGGGCCTACCGAGCCGTGGCACGAGCGCCACCGCCACGCCCTGCTGGACCATAGCGATATGGGTGGAAAAGTCGGGGTCGTAAATGCGGATGTCCGGCACGCGCCCCAGGCCTGCCAGGATCGCCAGCAACGCCTCATTGCAGATGGCCCCAGCTGGCGTGCTGATCCAGCTTTCGTCCACCAGGTCGGAAGGCTCGACGGCGGTCCGGCCAGCCAGCGGGTGGGCTGAGTTCAGCAGGACGTCGGCGGTGTCCAGGCAGAGGTCCTCGTGGACCATGTTCTCCGGAATGACCAAGGGTACGGAGTGCCAATTGTGGACGACGCCAAGATCGGCTTCCCCGGTGGCGACCCTCTGGACGGCCTCGCGCGGGTCTTCGGCCACCACGCGGACCTCAAGCCCGGATGCGCCAAGCCCGGAGCCCGCGGCGGCCGAAGATCCGGCGGCAACGGCTTGGGCCGTGCCGAGTTTCGCCAGCATCGGCCCCACAAGACCCCGGCAAGCGGTGGAGAATGCCACGAGCCGCAGCACGCCGCTCGGCTTCGTTGGGTCGGCGAGCAGCGTGGCCTGCAGCTCCTCCAACTCGCCCAGGATCCGGCGTCCGTACTCTGCCAACGCCATGCCGCGGTCGGTCAGCAGTACGCCGCGGCCGTGGCGTTCCAGGACCGTCACGCCACTTTGCTTCTCGAGCTTCTTGATCTGCTGGGAAACCGCCGAGGGGCTGAAGCCCATGGCCTCCGAGGCAGCCACCACCGAGCCTTGCTGTTCCACTGCTACGAGGGCCCGCAGCGCCGCAATCTCAATCATGAAGCAAACGTACATGATCCGATGCAGAATTCAACGCTGGTGCTTCATTGGCTTGGCTGTCAGAGTTGAATCGTGAATATCCGCCACTCAGCACTCGCCGTCCTTGTCGCCGTCCTTTGGGGCCTGAATTTCGTCGCGATCGACTTTGGATTGCACCCCGGTAACCGGAGCGGTGGCGCGGCCGACGTGCCGCCTCTACTGTTCGTGGCCATCCGCTTTGTGCTGGTGGTGTTCCCCTGCATCTTCTTCGTCCGCAAACCGGACGTCAGCTGGAAGGCGATCATCGGCGTCGGGCTCTTCATGAGCGCCGGGCAGTTTGGCCTCCTCTACCTGGGCATGGCGCTCGGCATGCCTGCAGGACTTGCCTCGCTGGTCCTGCAGGCTCAAGTGCTCCTGACGGTGCTGTTGGCGGCCCGCTTCCTGGGGGAGCGGCCGAGCAAGCGGCAACTGACAGGGGTTGTGCTGGGTGTCGCCGGGCTAGCGCTGGTGGCGGTGGGTCGAAGCTTGGTGGCCCCCGTGGTGCCGCTCATGATCGTGCTCGCCGCCGCCTTGTCCTGGGCCGCGGGCAACATCATCGCCCGCAAAGCCAAGGCGGCCTCGGGACTGGGGCTGGTGGTCTGGTCCGGGGCCGTGGTCCCCTTGCCCCTCGCGGCCCTGTCGCTCATCGTCGACGGCCCGGCAGCCGTCGTCGGGACCCTCACCAACCTTCAGCCGGCCACCATCCTGAGCGCCTTGTATACCGCCATTTTCGCGTCGCTGGTGGGCTACGGCATCTGGAACCGGCTGCTCAGCCTGTACCCGAGCTCGGCCGTGGTGCCTTTCACGTTGTTGGTCCCGGTGGTGGGAATGACCGCCGCGTGGCTGCTCATCTCAGAGGTCCCTACGACGGCGGAACTGGCCGGCGGGCTCCTCCTGCTGGGCGGCGTCGCGACTGCCGTGCTGCAACGGCGCGAGAAGCCTGGGGACCTGGCGGCGGCCGAAGTACGTCAGCGCTTGGGGGCCGGCTTGCGCTGAGGGGTGGATCCCGACGTCGGGCGCTTGGCGGGGGTGCGTGGTGCAGGGCGCTTCACAGTTCCCGACGCCGGACGGGCCGCCGGTCGCTGGGCGGTCCTGCCGGGTGCCGGGGAAGGCCGCGAAGCAGGCCGGGGCGCGGGCCGCCGGGCAGCCGGACGGGCCACTGCCTTCGCACGGCGCGATGGCCATACCGCCCCCACGAACAAGATCAGCAGGGAGCTGCAGCCGGCAAGCGCGGCGAGGTAGAAATAGATGTCCGAGTCCTTGGTGCTCACCGCGCTGCCCAGGGCGTTCTCGTCCTGGTTGAAGGCGAGGCCCCACATGCGCAGGAACGCGATTCCGAACGCGATGAACAGGATCGTCGAGATGGCCCCGAGAACCAGCATGAAGTACCTGCGACGGGTGAAAACCTCGGCGACGCACGCCAGGTAGCCGATCGCCAGGGCCCCCAGGAAGATGTACATCACGGTTTCGTCAAGGGTGATGGCCAGGAGCACCAGCAAACCAGCAGACACCACAGCAGAGATGATCGCAAGCTTTCCGCTGTTCCCCATGTGACGCATGGGATTAATCATCCCTGACCCGCGGCAGCGCCGCGCCCCAAGACGCGGCAGTTGCCATACCGTTACCGCAGTACGTAGCCCCGCATGATGGTCATGAGGGCCGCTATGCTCTGCTCGCGGGTGCGCTCGGGGTTGTACGTCTGCCGGTCAAGGCCCACCACGAAGATCGCTCCGAACATCGCCGCCTCGAGGCTGCCCCGGGCAATGCCCGTATCCACCGTGTACGTGGTGGCGACCTTTTCGATCGCCGCGCCGATCACGGCCAACAGCTCGCTGCGGAGCTCGACGAAGAGCTTGCCCCATTCGCTGGGCGTCCGCCAGTTCTCGCTGATCCAGAGCCGAGCGAAGGACGGGTAGTCGTCCATGAAGTCCATGGCTTGCCCGAGCATGGCCTCCATCGCTTCGAGCGGATCGGCGTGCAGGCCTTCAATCGTCTGGAGCCGGCCGAGCATGATGTCGACGCCGTGGCGCAGCAACTGGGCGATCAGATCGGACTTGCTGCCGAAATTGTAATAGACCGTTCCCTTGGACACCCCGGCTGCGGCCGCGATCTCGTCCACGGTGACGCCCGCTGCGCCGCGCTCGCCGATCAGCTCCATCGAAGCGTCGAAAAGGCGCTGCTTGGTCGCGTTGGTGCGGGCCGGGCGGAGCTTCTTCTCCGGGAGCCCCGAGACATCCGGCTCTTGCATGCTCATACAGCGATCTCCGGCTTCAGGGTCTTGAGGGTCCAGAACTTGTGCTTACGGACAGCCAGCGTGGAAAGCGCGGCCCCCAGCACAGTGTAGCCAAGTAGCCCCAGGACAATCGGCCAGATCATGGTCAAGTCGCCGCCGTAGATCAGGTGCCGCATGCCGGTCACTACGTAGCCCATCGGCATGATCTCGTGCACCACGTGGAGAGGCATGGGGGTGGTTTGCCAAGGGAACGTTCCGCCGGACGACACCAACTGCAGGACCAGCAGGATCAGCACGACGAACTTTCCAGGAGTCCCGAGCAAGGCCACGATGCCCTGGATGAGGGCCGTGAACGCCATGACCGCTGCCAGCATGAACAACCACATCCACACCGGGTGAGCCGCGTTGAGTCCCAGCCCCAGGTCCACCACGAGGGTGAGGATACTGGCCTGCAGCACGGACACCACGAAGAACGGGAGCCAGCCGCCGACGGCGATTTTCCATGACGGCGCGTTCGACGCCAAGGCCCGCTGGGTGATGGGACGCATGGCCTGGACCAGCATGAACACGCCGATCCAGAGGGACAGTGTCAGGAAGAACGGGGCCAGGCCCGCACCGTAGGACCCTGCCTTGGCCTGCGATACGTTGTTGACCGCCACAGGATCGGCGATCACCTTGGACACCTCGCTCTTTTGGGCGTCGTTCGGGTTCGGGACCTTGCCTGCGCCCTTCGCCAACTCGCTCGCCAAGGTGCGGGATCCGTCAGCGGCGCTGGCAGCACCAGTGGCAAGCTGCGCCGCGCCGTCGTCGAGCTTTGCGGCGCCGTCCGCGAGGGCCGCCGTGCCGTTGACGGCGGACTGTTCGCCAGCGGCGAGCGTGGAGGCTCCAGAACTGAGCTGGTCCGCGCCTGCCGAGGCCTGGCCGATGGCGCCCGTCAGCGCCGGGGTAGCGCCCGCAAGCTTGGCGGCGCCGGCACTGACCGCGGCCGATCCGTCCGAGAGCTGCTGGATCTGCGCGGCATCCGCCGAGATCTTGGCTTTGGCGTCGGTGACCGGAGCGGACGCGGCGGCCGTGTCGAAGTCGGCCAGGATCTTGTTCGCCTGGTCCTGGGTGATGACCCCTGCGGACACGAGCCTCGCGTTGGAGGCCACCACGCGGTCCCGCGCCCCGGCGTCGAACGCCGAAAGCTGCCCGACGACGTCCTGGACCTTCGCGTTCAGCTGCGCGTTTCCGGCGGCTACTTGGGCGGCGCCGTCGGCAAGCTTCTGGGAGTCTGCCGGGAGGGACGCGGTCTTGTTCTTCAGCTCCGTGAGGCCCGCGCTGAGCTGCCCGGCACCGCCGTTCAGCTGATTGGCGCCGTCGCGCAGCTTGTTTTGGCCCGCCAGGAGCTCGGACGCACCGCTGCTGAGCTTGCTGGTGCCGTCGTGAAGGGCGGCCGCGCCGTCGCTGAGCTTGCCGACGCCGTCGGCAAGTTGGGAGGCGCCGTCGGACGCCTTGACGATCGAAGCGTGGATGGTGCCGAAGCCTGTGAGGAGTTGGTTGGCGGTTTCCTCGCCTACTTCCTTGGCCACAGTGGAGTGCACCGCAGTGGTGAGTTTGTCCACGATGGTGCTGAGGAGGTAGTTGTTCGCGTCATTGGTGGTGACGTTGAGCATCGCCTGGTTGGCCGCATTGAAACTGCCCGGCGAGACAAGGTTGGCCGAGAAATCCTTCGGGATCTTCAGGGCGAAGGCGTACTTGCCGGATTCAACGCCGGCATCGGCTTCGGCCGTGGTGGTCACCCGCTGCCAGTTGAACACGTGGCTCTCCACTAGGCTGTCGGCAACCTTCTGGCCAGCCTGCAGCTCCGGGCCGCTTGCCGGCTGGGCTCCCGCGTCCTCGACGACCAAGGCGGCGTCGATCTGGTTGAGGTTGCCGTAAGGATCCCAGTTCGCGTAAAGGTACACGGCTCCGTAGAGGAGGGGCACCATGGTCAGGGCGAGGATGGTCAGCTTGGGCAGGAGCCCGCCGGTCATGCGCTTGAGTTCGGAGCGGGCCAGCCGCAGAACAGTCACTTTGCGGTCCTTTGCAGGGTTTCGGGTACTTCTTCGGGATCTTCTTGCGCGGCTTCCGCGGGTTCGGCGGGTGCCGTGTGCGTGACCGAGTTGCCGATCACGGCGGCCGGGCCGTCCCAGCCGTCCGGAAGGGCAGAGACGACGGCGACGACGGCGAGCGGCCGCCCGGCGTCGTACGCCAATTGCTCAAGCCGGGGGAGCCAGTCCGCAGTGTTGGCGCTGTGCCGGTCCGGGGAATCGAGCACCAGAAGGTCGAGGGCAGGGTCCGCGAGGGCCAGGGCGGTCAGCAGTTCAAGGCGGCGGTCCGCAGGGAGTTGCTCGATCCACAGCCCGGCGATGTCTTCGAAGCGGTTGATCTTGAGCCACGGCTTGCTGAGGAGCGCGCCGCGGTAACGGCGGGGGATGAGGGAGAGGTCTTCGGTGACGAGGTCGCGGACGCTCAGATGCTGCTCCGGCTCGTTGACACCCGGAGCGTCAATCAGGGCGCTCGCAGCCCGGAGCTTCTTGGTTTTCGCCGAGTTGTCCCAGCTCAGGAGGCCTTTGCTGGTCTTCATCCGGCCGCTCAGAGCAAGTGCCAAGGCCGTGCGCTGGTCCTGACCGTCGCCGCTGACAAGGAGGAGCTCGCCGCGCCTGGCTTCGAGGGAAGTGGGAGGCAGGAGATCGTCCCGGCGGCCGTCGATCTGGAGTTGCTGTGCAGACAGCACAATTGGACCTTTCGCAGAACTTGTTATCTGCTCCAATCGTAACTGAACTGACCAGTCAGTTCAAATAGATCCCTTCGCCTCCTGGGAACCTAGCTGTCTGTTTGCCTTGCACGGCGAATTGGCATGAACGTGCGCGGCGGCTCCGCCGCGGCCAGAAAGTTGCTTATCAGGCCGGCGACTGTTTCCGGCTGTTCCAGTGGAAGCCCGTGCGATGCGCCCGGAACGACCGCAAGTTGGCCTTCGGGCAAGGCTTCGTAGAGCGAGAGAGTGTGGGGCAAGGTGACCACGTCGTCGTCGCCGACGATGACGAGCACCGGCTGGGTAATTTGCGCAATGTCGGTGGTGGTGAGTGTCGGCTCTGTGGTGAACATCGCGACACTCTTGCCAAAGACGACATCCAGGTGTTCGGGCCCATCCGGAGACCGCTCGATGTAGGCCCTGCCCAGTTCCTGCGCAATGGGCGATTGGGGATCCAAGTCGAAGGGAACCGTGCCGTTGTAGTGGTAATTGGTACCAATGACTACAAGCTTTTGCACCAGTTCGGGTCGCCGGAGAGCGACGAGGAGGGCAACGATGCCGCCGTCACTCCACCCCACCAGGTGGGCAGGGCGGTTCGCCGGGACCGCCCAGGTCTTCCACCCAGGTTGGGTGTCCGTCAATATCGAGGTGCTTGGCCATGCGGCCATTCTCCTCCCGCGTTCCCGACGCCACAACGGTTCGTCGACCGGCGGCGGCCAGGGGGTCAGAGTCCGTACTTCTCCAACAGGCGCAGCCACACCTCGCTGATGGTGGGGAACGACGGCACGGCATGCCACAGCCGGTCCAACGGCACTTCGCCCACAATCGCGATGGTGGCGCCGTGCAAAAGCTCGGCCACTCCGGGCCCGGCAAACGTCGCGCCCAGCACCACCTTCCGGTCCTCGTCCACCACCAGTTGTGCCCAGCCTTGGTAATTTTCCGAATGCAGCTGGGACCCGGACACGTTGATAGGGAGCTCAACCGAGCTTGCGTTAATGCCCTTTTGCAGCGCCTGCTTGAGGCCCGGGCCCACGGATGCCACTTCCGGATCCGTGAAGACCACGCTGGGGATCGCATATTCGTCGGCCGTCTTCGCGAGGGCGCTCCATGCCTTCGGGGTGCCGTGGAGGGTTCCTTTGGCGCGGGCCACGATGGCGTCGCCCGTTGCCCGGGCCTCGTACTTGCCCTGATGGGTGAGGAACACCGATCCCGCGGCGTCGCCGGCCGCATACAGCCACAGCCCGCTCGTGCCGTCGCTGGCGGCGCCCTCAACCAAGCCGCTCGAGTCCGTGGTGAGGCGCAATGGCTTGCCTTCTTCGGCGTCGAGCCCTACGTTTTCGAGTCCCAAATTATCAAGGGAAGGCCGACGACCTGTGGCCACCAGCAACTGGTCAGAGTTCAAGACCGTCCCGTCGCCGAGAGTGACGCTGAAGGCATGGTCCGGCTCGTGTTCGACCCGCGTGGTGTCGGTCCCGAGGTGCAGATCAACGCCGTCGGCCCGCAGTCCCGCAGCGACCAAGTCAGCGGCTTCCTCGGGGAACGCGCTCAAGAGTCGGCCTCGGGCAACGATCGAAACCGACGAGCCTAGGCGGGCGAAAGCCTGGGCAAGTTCGACGCTGGCGACCCCTCCGCCCAGCACGATGAACCGTTTAGGGATTTGCCGCACGGAGGTGGCCCCGCGGGTTGTCCAGTAGGGGACGTTGCGCAAGCCGTCAATTTTCGGGATGAGCGGTGTGGATCCGGAGGCCACCACCACGGCGTGATGGGCCTTGAGCGAGTAGCTGGCGCCGTCCTTGCCATCCACTTGGACTTCACGCGGGCCCGTGATGCGTGCCCGGCCCCGGATGAGTTCGATGCCGGTGTCCACGAGCCACTGGACCGCGCCGTCGTCCTGCCATTTGTTGGTGAAGTAGTCACGGTATTTCAGGACCGGTGCGGGATCCAGGACCTTCGTGACGGCGTCCGACGCTCCGGGCACTGATTGTGCCGTGTGCAGGGCGGTTCCCGGCCGAAGGAGCGCTTTGGACGGTATGCAGGCCCAGTAGGAGCACTCCCCGCCGACGAGCTCAGCCTCCACAATTGCGCAGGTGAGGCCGCCCCGGACCACCCGGTCTGCAACGTTTTCCCCCACGGTCCCGGCGCCGATCACGATGACATCGAATTCCCGGATATTCTCCTCAGCCATGGGAGAAGCCTACGCCCGGACACAGGCCGGGATCAGGGATCCGGCGACGGATTCTGCCGGGTCAGGTGTCCATCGCGCCTTTGAACCAGCCGGTGATGCTCGCCGGATGCGTGATGGCAGTGCCGACGACGACGGCGAACGCCCCGGCGTCGAGGGCCTGGCGGGCCTGTGCCGGGGTATGGATGCGGCCCTCGGCGATGAGCGGCTTGCCCAGCCCAGCGCCGGCGATCTCCGCGAGAAGCTCAAGATCGGGGCCGTCAGTCTTGGGACGGTCCCCGCTGTACCCGGCCAAGGTGGTGCCGATCAGGTCAGCACCGGCGTCGACGGCGGCCGCCGCATCGGCGTAGGAACCGCAGTCCGCCATGACCAAGGCGTGCGATTCGGCGTGGATTCCGTCAATGGTTCGCTTGAGTGTCAAGCCATCGGGACGCGTGCGTCGCGTTCCGTCGATGGCCACGACGTGGGCGCCGGCATTCGCGACGGCGAGGGCGTGCCGGAGCGTCGGGGTGATGAAAACGCCGTCGTGCCCGTCCTTCCAGAGCCCGATCACCGGGACCTCCACAGCTGCGCGGGTGAATTGGACGTCCGCAAGGCCCTGTACGCGGACTGCGGCGGCTCCACCGATAACGGCCGACGCCGCCACCTGGCCGGTGGTCCGGGGATCGCGCATGGGTTCGCCCGGGTAGGCCTGGCAGGACACGATCAACTGCGAGCGGAGGGCTTCGAGGCCATCGGGGGTCAGGATCATGGGGTTCTCCTTGCGAGGGGTTCGGGTGTTTGGGTGTTCGGGTGTCAGTTCAGGACGAGTTTGGCCGCGCCCACAATGGCCGCGGTATTGCCTAGCGCCGCGCGAAGCACGGGAATGTCGGCAAGCGGGGCCATGAGCTCCTTGCGAAGGGCGCGTTCCATGGGTTTCCACCAGAAATCTCCCGCATCCGCCAAACCCCCGGAAACCACCACCGTCTCCGGGTCGAGGATGTTGACGAGCCCGCCGATCGCCTGCCCCGCAGCACCCGCGCCCGCCCCGATGGCTTTGATGGCGGCAGTACCGTCGGCCGAATCGGCACGATCGCCGTCGTGCACCAAGGCAAACACCGCACGAGTGTCCGGGACCTCGGGGGAGCCGCCGAAACGGACGAAGGATTCGTGGATGGCCGGGCCGGAAGCGATCGCCTCGACGTGGCCCGAGCCGCCGCACACACACGGGAGGGCCTTGCCCTCGTGATAGGCGTACGGCGACGCAAAATGCCCCACGTGCCCACCCACATAGTGGTGCCCCAAAACAGGAGCGCCGTCCAGCACAAAGCTGCCGCCCACACCCGTACCGAAAGCCACCATGAGCGAACTCGAAGACCCGGCAGCCGCCCCACGCCACGCCTCACCCAGAGCATGCGCATGCACATCGTTGACGGCACTCACCGACCCCCGAGGCAAACCCAGGAGCTGCGCCAACCCCGCCGTCAATCCGGTCCCGGCCCACCCCAGGATCGCATCAGTCGCCGAAACCACCTCGCCATTCACGGCATCGATGACCCCGGCCGAACCCACGCCAACACGCACGACGTCGATTCCCGCACCCGCCGCCCGCCGCATGAGCCGCCCGACGAGCGCCGCAGTTGCCCGCAAAATAGCGTCGCCCCCGTCCCGATTCAGCGTAGGAA
>NZ_JBYSXD010000044.1:0-40103 GCF_058781865.1 Arthrobacter sp. FW306-1B-F12A | reverse complement strand
GAACCGCGGTATTCAGCAACTTGGACGAGCTCTTGGCGGGAACCCCCGCGTTGGACCTCGTCATTGTGGCCACCCCCATCCAGACGCACGCGCAACTCGCCCTCACGACGCTCCCCCACGCCGATCTATACCTCGAGAAGCCTCCAGTCGCTTCCCTCGCCGACTTCAATCGCCTGCAGGAAGCCGCCACCGCAGCTGGCAGAATCGTCCAGGTCGGCTTCCAAAGCCTCGGATCCCGGGCCCTCCAGGCCATTGATGAACTCCTTGCGGCGGGAGAGATCGGCACGCTCCTGGGCATCTCGGCCACCGGGCGTTGGGTGCGTGACCGCGCCTATTACAAACGCTCACGATGGGCGGGTAAGCGCAGCCTTGACGGCGTCGACGTCGTCGATGGGGTGGCGACCAACCCCCTGGCCCACGCCATCGCCACAGCGCTGAGGATCGCCGGGGCGAAAACCGTGGACGATCTTGCGTCCGTGGATACGGACCTGTACCGCGCCAACGACATCGAAGCCGACGACACCTCCGTCATCCGGATCCGCACCGCAGCGGGCGTGCCCATCACGTGCGCGCTCACCCTCTGCGCCGCCGAGTCCGTGGAACCGTACATCACCCTGCAGGGCAGCGAAGGCACTGCAGTGTTCCATTACACCGAAGACCGCCTCACTGTCAGCTCTGCCGCCGGGAAGCGCGAAACCGTATACGGCCGGGTGGACCTCACTGAAGACCTGCTGGAGCATCGTCGCTCGACGCCGGGGCCCGCAACCGCGGCGCCGCTGATCAGTCCGCTCGCGGACAGCGGCGCCTTCATGCAGGTCCTCGAAGCCATCCGCACCGCGGAATCTCCGGCGCTGATCCCGGAGCAGTACGTCACCTGGGAGGGCGAGGGCGACGCCGCCCGTCCCGTGGTCGACGGAATCGAAGACGCCCTGGAACGCGCGACGGCGGCGCACGCCACCTTCAGCGAACTCGGCTTGCCTTGGGCGCGGCCAGCCGTCGACGCCGGAAGGCCGGTTTTGAGCCTGCCCGACGGCGGCGAGCTTGGCGGCGCTGCCCTGTTGGCGACCGTGCAGAGCGGTACAGGCCTTGCCACGCGGCTCTCCCCGCGGCCCTATCTGCACCCGGTCCGTACACTGGCCGGAGTCCCCGTAACCGATCACCTGCCGGCAGACCACCCCTGGCACCTTGGCGCGGGATTCACCTTGCAGGATGTGAACGGGACCAATTTCTGGGGCGGCAAAACGTACATCCGCGCGTCGGGCCGTTACGAAGAACGGCAAGACCATGGGCGCATCATCGAGCGCTCCACAGTGTCCGGGCCCGGCTTGCTGGAGCAGGAATTGAGTTGGCAGGCACCGGACGGCGCCGAACTTCTCCGCGAACGCCGCACCACCGGCTCCCGCCAGCTCGACCGCCGCACCTGGCAACTGAAGCTAAGAACAGAACTGACCGCCGTCGTCGACTCCTCGCTGGGCAGCCCCGGCTCAAACGGCGCCCCCGGAAGCGGCTACGGCGGCTTTTTCTGGCGCTTGCCTGCGTGCGCCGAAGCTGAGGTCTTCACGGCCGAAGGTCGCGGCGAACCCGAAGTCCACGGCTCGGCGTCACCGTGGCTGGCTTGGGCAGCCGACTTCCCTGGAGGCCCCGCCACCGTGGTGTTCGCTGCCCCGGCTGAGGCGCCGGATCCTTGGTTCGTCCGGATGGCGGATTACCCCGCAGTGGGTTCGGCCCTCGCGTGGGACCGGCCAGTGGTGCTTGCCGCAGGCGACTCCTTGGTCCGCACGTTCACGGTGTGGCTCGTCGACGCCAAGCTGTCTCCGGCCGAGGTTGCCGAGCTGATGGCCAACAGGGTCTCCGCCGGAGGCTAGGCACGCTGAAAGGGCGGGGCACGCAACGTGCCCCGCCCTTCAGACCGCCGCCGCGCCGTTAGGCGTACGGAAGCACGAGTTCCGCGTAGCGCTGCTTCATGGTTTCCAGGACTGAATCGCCGTCTGCGTCCCAGATGTCCTGGTTGAAGATCTCCACCTCGATGTCGCCCGTGTATCCGGCGTCGCGCACCCAGCTGCCGATCGTCGCGAAGTCGATCACGCCGTCGCCCATCATGCCGCGGGACAGCAGGGCGTCGGCGGCGATGGGGAGGTTGAAATCGCACACCTGGTAGGAGGCGATCCGGTTTTCCCGGCCGGCCCGCTGGAGCTGCTGCTTCAGTTCCGGGTCCCACCACACGTGGAAGGTGTCGACGGCGACGCCCACCGCCTTCGCGTCGTAAGGCGAGGCGAGGTCAAGCGCTTGGCCCAGCGTCGAGATGAGGGCCCGGTCCGCTGCGTACATCGGGTGCAGGGGTTCGAGCACCAGCCGGACCCCGTGTTCGACGGCGAAGGGCACCAGGTCCTCGAGGCGGTCGGCCACGCGCAGGCGGGCCGCGACGACGTCCTTCTCTCCCGGGGCGAGTCCGCCGACCACCAGGAACAGCTCCTGCGTATCCAGCGCGACGGCTTCGAGGATGGCTGTCCGGTTGTCCGCCACAGCGGCGGCCTGCCCTTCGGCGTCGGCGGCTGTGAGGAAGCCGCCCCGGCAGAGGGAGGAAACGCGAAGTCCGGCGTCCTTGATCAGCTTGGCCGCTTTGTCCAGGCCGGCGTCGGCGACGATGTCCCGCCACGGGCCGATCGCCGGGATCCCGGCACGGACGCAACCGTCCACCGCCTCGGCGAGGGTCCATTTCTTGGTGGTGGCGCTGTTGAGTGACAATCTGGAAAAGTCGGACGGCCGCGAAAAGTCGTTCATGCGCTCACCCCGTTGATGCGGAGGTAATCGGACATGCGGAAGGCGGCCAACGCGGGATCGCTCAGGAGCCCGGCCTGGTCGGCGAGTTCGAAGGTGCGTGCCAGGTGGACCACGGAGCGCCCGGAATGCAGCCCGCCGACCATTTGGAATCCGGGCTGTTTGCCGTTGAGCCAGGACATGAAGGCGATCCCGGTCTTGTAGTAGAACGTGGGGGCGCTGAAGATGTGCTTGCCCAGTTCGCGGGTGGAGTCCAGGATGGCGCGCGCGTCCGCGGCGTCGCCGGCGTCGTACTTCTGCAAGGCGACCGAGGCGGCAGGGTAGATCGCGGCGAAGATGCCCAACAGCGCGTCCGAGTGGTGGGCGCCGTCGCCGTCGATCAGTTCCGGGTAGTTGAAATCGTCGCCGGTGTAGAGGCGGACGCCCTCCGGAAGGGCTGCACGCAGGGCAACTTCATGCGAAGCGTCGAGCAGCGAGACCTTCACTCCGTCCACCTTGTCCGCGTGGTCCCGGATCAGGCCAAGGAAGGTTTCCGTTGATTCGGCGACGTCGTCCGATCCCCAGTAGCCGGCCAGTGCGGGGTCGAACATGGTCCCGAGCCAGTGCAGGATGACGGGCTGGTCCACCTCACTGAGGAGCGTGGAGTAGACCTGCAGATAGTCCTCAGGGCTTGCTGCCACCTTGGCCAGCGCCCGCGACGCCATGATGATGACCTTCGGTCCCGCTTCACTCACGACGGCGATCTGCTCGCGGTAGGCGTCCAGCACGGTCTTGATTCCGGCGGGCCCCTCGGGGACAGAGTCCAGGTCCAGCTGGTCAGTTCCGGCACCGCAAGAGACGAGGTCCCTGACGGTCTTCCCGGCGGTAGCGGTGTTGCCGGATGCCACCACGGATGCCGCTTCGACGCCGGTTCGCTTGATGAGCTGCTGCGTGGCGGCCCAGTCCAGGCCCATGCCTCGCTGGGCGGTGTCCATGGCGTCGGCAACACCCAGGCCGTAGGACCACAGCTCGTGCCGGTACGCCATGGTGGCGTCCCAGTCCAAGCGCGCGGGGGCACCCGGGGTGTTGTCGGCCGTTGCTTCGGGGATCACGTGCGCCGCGGCGTAGGCACGCCGTGAGGTCAAGGGCGACGTCGGCCTGGCCCACGACGTTGCCGGCCGCACCTTGTAGAGGCGGGTCCCGCCGTCGTGGTTTGGAAGAAGGAGGGAAGTCATCAGAGCACGATCTCCGGGATGTCGATGGTGCGGCGCTCGGCCGAGGACTGCAGGCCGAGTTCTGCGAGCTGCACGCCGCGGGCGGCGGAAAGCAGGCCGAAGCGGTGCTCCCGGCCGGCGACGACGTCGCGCAGGAATTCTTCCCATTGCAGCTTGAAGCCGTTGTCCAGATCGGCGTTCGCGGGAACTTCCTGCCACTGGCTGCGGAAGGACTCCGTAACGGGCAGGTCCGGGTTCCAGACGGGCTTGGGGGTGTGGGCGCGCTGCTGCGCGACGCACTTGTTCAAGCCCGCGACGGCGGACCCGTGCGTGCCGTCGATCTGGAACTCCACGAGTTCGTCGCGGTAGACGCGGACCGCCCAGGAGGAGTTGATCTGTCCGACGACGTCGTCCCCGCCCGGGGTCTCGAGCTCAAAGATGCCGTAGGAGGCGTCGTCGGCCGTGGCCTTGTATTCCTTGCCGGATTCGTCCCATCGGGTCGGGATGTGGGTGGCGGTCTTGGCGTTGACGCTCTTGACCTTGCCGATGATGCCTTCAAGGACGTAGTTCCAGTGGCAGAACATGTCCGTTGTCATTCCGCCGCCGTCTTCCTTGCGGTAGTTCCAGGAAGGGCGCTGCGCCGCCTGGACGTCGCCTTCGAAGACCCAGTAGCCGAATTCGCCGCGGATCGAGAGGATCCGGCCGAAGAAGCCTTCGTCCACCAGGCGGCGCAGCTTGACCAGCCCCGGCAGGTACAGCTTGTCGTGCACCACGCCGGCCGTGACCCCGGATTCCTTGCCGATGCGGGCCAGCTCGATGGCCTCCTCCAGCGTCTCCGCCGTCGGCTTCTCGGTGAAAATGTGCTTTCCGGCGCGCATGGCCTTCTTCAGCGTCGCCGCGCGGAGGCTCGTCATCGACGCATCGAAAACGACGTCGACCGTGGGGTCGTTGATAACTGCGTCGAGGTCGGTGGACCACTCGGACACCTTGTGGAGTTCGGCGAGTTCGCGGATCTTCGCTTCGTTGCGGCCAACCAGGATCGGTTCGACCTGGACGCGGGTGCCGTCTGCCAAGGTGAAGCCCCCGGCGTCGCGGATGGGAAGGATGGAACGCAGCAGGTGCTGGCGGTAGCCCATCCGGCCAGTGATGCCGTTCATGGCGATCCTTATGGACTTTGTTGCTGTAACAGAATTGGTGCCCATGAGTCCTTCTTCAGATGGAAAGTAATGAGGTGGGAAAGCGCATTCCCAATGCATTCATGATGACACGCCGCCCCGGGTCTGGCAATCGCTTTCCCACTGCTAGTTGGGCCTGCAATAATCGGATGTTGCTGAAAGTGCCCGAGACTGAGGCTTTGAAGAGGAGTTGTCCGTGACTGCAAGCACGCTGTCCGAAGTGGCCAAACTGGCCGGCGTCTCCCCCGCCACAGCCTCCCGGGTACTCAATGGGTCCGCCAGGACGCCCGCGCCGGACATCGCCGAGCGCGTCCGCCAGGCGGCCGACACCCTCGGCTACATCGCGAACGCCCAGGCCCAGGCTCTGGCGAAATCCAGCACAGGCCTCATCGGCCTGATCGTGCACGATATCGCGGACCCCTATTTTTCCGCCATAGCGCAAGGCGTACAGGCCGCGGCACGGCAAGAGCGCCGCATGGTGCTGCTCGCCACCACCAACGGCACGCCCGCCGAGGAGAAGGACGCCGTCGCCGCCTTCGCTGCACGGCGGGCGGAGTCGATCGTCATCGCAGGATCGCGTTCAACCCGTTCCGAAGACGCCCGCGCGAACACCGAGCTAGCCGCCGAACTGGACCGCTACTGCCGCAACGGCGGGCGAGTGGGCGTCGTCGGGCAAGCGATCCTGGGCGTCGCCGAAACGGACAACTACCGCACCATCGCCGTTCCGAACGAACAACTTGCGCAGGATCTGGCGCGGGAGTTGGCGCGCACACACAAAGGGCCGTTCGTCATCGTGGCAGGTCCAGAAGGGCTCACAACTTCGGATGAGCGCGTTATGGGATTCCAACGCGGCTTGTCCGACGCCGGCCAACCCGCCGCGGATGTTGTGCACGTCGCGTTCAACCGGAACGGCGGTTTCGACGCCGGCATTGAGCTTGCCTGGCGGATCAAGGCCTCCGGCCAGTCGGCGCCGGAGCAGCGTTTGTGCATTTTCGCGAGCAACGATGTCATGGCCATCGGCGTGGCCGCCGCGTTGAGGGACCAGGGGCTCAGGATCCCCCACGACGCCAGCCTCGCAGGATTCGACGACATCCAATGGCTCCGGGACTTCCGGCCGGCGCTCTCCACCGTAAGCCTGCCACTCGAAGAAATCGGACGGCTTGCAACCATTGCGGCCCTTTCCGACGACGGCGGCGGCGGTCCAGCCGCCGTCGCGGGCAGCGTCACCCTCCGCAAGAGCACGGGTTCGCCGTAGTTCCCCTGGCTCGCGGCCGCTCCATCGATGACGCGATCGCGCCGGGCCGAGCGTCTGTCGCCAGTGTGACCGATGCAACAACTTAACCTTGACAGCACGGCCGCGCGGGTGTCTCATGGAAAGCGCTTACCAGATGGGAAAGCGCATACCAAGCGGAAGTTCAGTCCGATTCTTGCAATGGCGCCGCACTCCTGCTGGAAACCACACCCAAAGACGGGAAGGCCCTTCCAGTGGCCCCAACGACTTGTCCAAAGGAGGACAATATGAAGATCGACGCGAGCAGGCAGCGAAGTTCAATCGAACCGCGACAGTCCAGCACCACGAGGAAAGCGGCAGCCAGCGGCTGGATCGGCAGCGCCCTTGAGTACTACGACTGGTTCATCTATGCACAGGCCGCCGCGCTGGTGTTTCCCGGCGTCTTCTTCCCCGCGGGAAACCCGACCGTTGCGCTGATCGCTTCGCTTGGCACCTACGCCGTGGGGTACGTGGCCCGCCCCATCGGCGCATTCGTCCTGGGACAGTGGGGCGACAAACATGGACGCAAGAACGTTCTGGTCTTGGCCATGTTGATGATGGGCGCGTCGACCTTCGCCGTCGCATTATTGCCCACCTACGGCCAGGTCGGCGTCCTGGCACCCGTCCTGCTGGTTGCCGTTCGGCTCATCCAGGGCTTTGCAGTTGCAGGCGAACTGAGCGGTGCCAGCGCCATGATCGTGGAGCACGCACCTTTCGGACGCCGGGGCTTCTACGCCAGCTTCGCGCTCCAGGGCACCCAGGCCGGGCAAATTATCGCCGCCGCAGTCTTCCTCCCGCTCTCGGCCATGCTCTCCAGTGAATCGTTCAAATCCTGGGGCTGGCGCATTCCATTCCTCCTCAGCGCCCTCGTGGTGTTCGCAGGCTACATGATCCGCCGCCGGGTCGAAGAAACCCCCATCTTCACCGAAGAAAAGGCACACCAAGAGATCCCGAAGATGCCAATCGTCCGCGTGCTGCGCGAAAGCGGTCTCAACGTGGTTCGCGCAGTCTGCATGACCCTGGTCAACGTCGTCGGTGTCACCGTGGCAGTCTTCGGAGCGGCCTACGCTACCCAGCCGGGCTACGGCGTCGGCATGAGCACCACCGTCTATCTCTGGATCCCGGTCCTGGCCAACGTCGTCGCACTGGCCCTCATCCCGTTGTTCGGAGATCTTTCGGACCGGTTCGGCCGCAGGCCATTGATGATCTTCGGCTCGTTGAGTTCAGGAGTGCTGGCCTACGCTTACCTGTACGCGGTCAGCCAGAACAACGTACTGCTCACCATCATCCTCTCGATCCTCATGTGGGGCACGCTCTACCAAGTCTGGAATGCAACGTTCGCCAGCTATTTCCAGGAGCTCTTCCCCGCCCGTACCCGCGTCACGGGATTCGCGATCTCGCAGAACATCGGCCTCGTCATCACGGCATTCCTTCCGAGTATCTTCACGGCGATCGCGCCGCCGGGATCCGCGAACGTACCGCTCATCATCGGGTCCATCTGCTTCGGAATCTGCATCATCGGCGCCGTGGCCGCTTGGTCGGCCCGGGAAACGTACCGTATCCCGCTCAATCAGCTGGGCACGCCGGACGCGACCCCGGTTCCCCGCGAGGAATACCGCCAGTTCCGGGCCGGCACCCGGTAAGCTGCGCGATTTTGCGGCTCTTCGCCGCCTACGAATGAAACGATTCACAGAAGGTAGGAACCTCGATGCGCGTCTGCTTCCGCTCCTCGGTCAAACCCAGCCATATTCCGGAGTACCGGCGGCGCCACGCGGCCGTCTGGCCGGAGATGCTGCGTGAACTCAAGGCAGCCGGATGGAACAACTATTCGCTGTTCCTGGCTGACGACGGGCTGCTGGTGGGGTACGTGGAATGCGACGATTTCGATGCGGCCCGGGCCCGCATGGCCCTGACTGACGTGAATGCCCGCTGGCAGGCGGAAATGGCGCTCCTGTTCGAAAACGACGCACAGGCACCCGACCAAGGATTCGTCCAGCTCACGGAAATCTTCAATCTCGAGGACCAGCTGTTCCGGGGTTGAGGCCTTGGGTTCCGAAAACCGGGGCTTGTTTCCCATCGCCGCGCTTCAAGCTCCGGTCTGGGAAACAAGCCCCGGAAGTGCCCTGCCCCTTGGAATTCCGGACAGCGGCCCAGTGTGGTACTTTCCGCAAGAACGAATTGGGGCTTGCCTAAGACTTCCGGGCATGTTTATTGGGGGCGTTGTGGTTTCTTTGAGTGCACGGATAAAGCGTGGAACTGCCAGTGTGGCAGCGACCGTGGGGATCCTACTGCTTTTGTCTGGCTTGGCGGCGCCCGCAGCAGAGGCGGATACAGCCTCTGCTCCGGCACCGACACCCTTAGCGCTCATGGGTACCACCTCGAAACCCACCGCCGAGGGCGCATTTATCCCGTTGGCTCCGGCGCGGTTCCTGGATACCCGAAACAGTGCTCCCGTGGGCCCTGATGGAACGGTGTCCTTCCAAGTTGGCGGGGTGAACGGGATTCCGGCCAATGCGGCGGCTGTTACTTTCAATCTCACAGTTACCGATCCCACGTCCTTCGGGTTTATTACCGCATATGCTTCCGGGACCAACCGACCTGACGCATCCAACGTGAACTTCGCCGGCGGCCAGACCGTTCCGAACTCCGTCACGGTCCCGGTAGGGGCCGACGGAAAGGTCACCCTGTTCAACCGCTCGTCGGGAACCACCCAATTGATCGCTGATGTCTCGGGCTACTACCTCCCTGGAGCGCCGACTGTGCCGGGCGCCTTCGTGCCTGTCGCACCCGTCAGGCTCTTGGAAACCCGGACCAGCGCTCCCGCGAGTCCGGACGGAACAGTGTCCTTCCAGGTCGGTGGGTTGGGTAGGATTCCGGCGACGGTCTCGGCAGTCACGTTCAATCTCACTGTTGTGAACCCGACGTCGTACGGGTTCATCACCGCCTACGCTTCCGGCACACCTCGCCCGAACTCCTCCAACGTCAACTTCGCAAAAGACCAGACAGTTCCGAACTCGGTCACCGTCCCCGTCGGCTCCGACGGAAAGGTCACCCTTTTCAATCGCTCGTCCGGCAGCACCCAACTGCTCGCCGACGTATCCGGCTACTACGTTGCCGGGACGCCGACTGTAGCAGGTGCATTTGTTCCCGTAGCGCCCACACGCTTCCTGGATACCCGCAACAGGGGTCCTGTGGGGGCTGACGGGGTGGTGTCTTTCCAGGCAGGTGGGGCGAATGGAGTTCCAGCCAACGTTGCGGCAGTTACTTTCAACCTCACTGTCACGGGCCCGACGTCGGTCGGGTTCATTACGGCGTACGCCTCAGGGACGGATCGGCCGGGTTCATCGAACGTGAACTTTTCGCCTGGGCAGACTGTTCCGAATTCCGTCACGGTCCCGGTCGGGGCCGACGGCAAGGTTACGCTCTACAACCGCGCGTGGGGCACCACCCAGCTAATTGCGGACGTCTCCGGCTACTACCTTCCCGGGGCATCTACGAGCTCCGTGGGCATCTGGGGCGACAATCGCTACGGGCAGCTTGGCAATGGCACCTATACGGACAGTCTTTCGGCGATCGGTGTTTCGGGATTGACCGATGTGGTCATGACTGCTCAAGGTCGCGCCAATAGGTATGCGTTGCGCGCTGACGGCACGGTTTGGGCTTGGGGTATCAACTACTGGGGTCAACTGGGCGACGGCACCACCGAGTACCGGAACACCCCGGTTCAAGTCGCGGGCCTGACAGGGGTGACCTCCATCGTCGCCAATACGGACAACGCCTATGCATTGTTGGCCGATGGGACGGTCCGGGCATGGGGAAACAACTACGACGGCCAGTTGGGAAACGGCACCCGCGGGTATAGTCCCACCACGGGCTACAACAGCGCCTTGTCCTTTAGCAGCACCCCGGTCCAGGTTGTTGGCCTGACGGGAGTTGCTTCCCTCAGCGCTACATTTAGTGCGACTTATGCGTTGTTGACCGACGGAACGGTCCGGGCTTGGGGCGAAAACAGTGACGGTGCGCTCGGGGATGGCACCACGATCAACAGGGACGCTCCGGTCAAAGTGTCCGGCCTCGCGCGCGTCGAATCACTTTCCACTTGCTGGGGGAACGCATATGCCCTTCTGACCGACGGAACGGTCCGTGCCTGGGGAAACAACCTGAGCAGCGAGCTTGGTTCCGGCAGTTCGGCACCGCAAAGCGCCATCCCCGTTCAGGTCGCCGGCCTTTCCGGCGTTGCCTCCCTAGCGGTTGACGGGGGACATGCCTATGCGCTCCTTACCGATGGCACGGTTCGCGCTTGGGGACTTCACGCCGGAGAACTGGGCGGCGGCCCGATCGGCCAAAACAGCAGCATCCCGGTTAGGGTCCCTGGTCTCACCGCGGTCGCTTCGATCTCGGTCAGCTACGGCACGAGCTATGCAGTGTTGGCTGACGGGACGGTCCGCGCCTGGGGCTACAACCCGAACGGGCAGGTTGGAAACGGGACCACCACCCATACCGCATCCCCCGCCCGAGTCACCGGCCTGAGCAGGGTCGCCTCGATCACGTCGAACGGATTCAGCACGTACGCCCTTCTCACCGACGGGACCGTCCGGGCATGGGGCTACAACGGAGAAGGCCAGCTCTCCAATGGCACCAAGGTGAGCAGCAGCACTCCCGTGCAGGTCCAAGGGCTCACCAACGTGAGGCGACTCGCGATGTAGGCAGCCGGTTCCGCAAACCGGCGCGATACTCCGCCAAAAGCCCTTAAACGATCGCGGAAACCCCTGTCACGGCCCGGCCCACGATGAGCGAGTTGATCTCGAACGATCCTTCATAGGTGTAGATCGCCTCAGCATCGGCAAAGATCTTTGCCATCCGGTAGTCCGTCACGATGCCGTTCCCGCCCAGGATGGATCGGCCCATCGCCACGGTTTCGCGCATACGGGCGCTGCAGTACGCCTTGGCCAGCGCCACCTGGGCCATTTGGGCTCCGCCGTGCCGCACTCCCTTGCTGTCCGTGTAGATACCCTCCTGCAGCTGGGCGATCCGCACCATCATCCCCATGCTGGCCACGGCATTTCCGAGCATGTCCACCAATTGCTGCTGGATGAGTTGGAACTTCGCCAGCGGGCGGCCGAACTGCTGGCGGTCAAGCGCATACTGGCGGGCGACGTCGAACGCCGCCAACTGCTGTCCCACGGCCTGCCAGGCCACCATGAGCCGTGACCCGCGCAGCAGGTGGTTGGTGTCCGCGAAACTATTGATTCCGGAAAAACGATCTGCCTCGGCAACCCGGACGTCCTTGAGGACAATGTCAGCGTTTTGCACGGTGCGCAGTGCGATCTTGTTCTCAATCTTGGTTCGGGTCACGCCAGGCAGCGTGCCGTCCACGATGAAGCCGCGAATAGCTCCGTCGGCCTCGTCCCGGGCCCAGACCAGCATGTGGTCGCAGAACGTCCCGTTGCCGATCCAGCGCTTGGCGCCGTTCAGCACCCAGTAGTCGCCGCCGTCGTCGGCTCCCCCGGGGACCCGGCGGGCCACAGTCTGCAGGCCGCCGGCCACGTCGGATCCGTGATCCGGTTCCGTGAGCGCAAACGCACCAGTGGTCCGCAGATTGGAGGCGTCGTCGAGGTAGCGGTCCTGTTGATCCTTGGAGCCGAACTCGTACAGCGCCTCGATGAAAAGGTCGTGGTGGACCATGAAGAACGTGGCAATGGAGGTGTCCACGCGGGTCATTTCCGCGATCACGAGCCCTGCGAACAGGTTGCTGTAGCCGCGGTGCGTGGGGGTGCTCAGGCGAAGCGCTGCGAGCTTGGGCAGGATGTGCGCCGGGAACTCAGCTTTGTCCCACCAATCCTTGGCATACGGCGCGATTTCCGTGGCCAGGAATTGCCGGAGCTCGTTGAGCTTGCGCTGTTCCTGGACGCTGAGGAGGGACTCGAAATCGAAAAAGTCTGCCCCCGGCAAAGAAGGCAGGGAGCTATTGGAACCAGCCGGGTGTCCGACGGCGGCCGCCAGCTTGTGCGTCTGGCTCACTTCGGTGCCATCCGGATTGCGCCGTCGAGGCGGATGGTTTCGCCGTTGAGCATGGCATTCTCCACGATGTGCGCCACGAGGTTGGCGTACTCGGCGGGGCGGCCAAGACGCGCCGGGTGCGGCACCTGCTGGCCCAGGGAGAGCTGTGCGTCCTGGGGCAAGCCGGCCAGCATCGGGGTTTCGAAGATGCCTGGCGCAATGGCCATGACGCGCACCAGCGAGCGCGCAAATTCACGGGCCAGGGGCAATGTCATCGCGGCCACGGCCCCCTTGGACGCGGCATACGCAGGCTGTCCGATCTGGCCGTCGAAAGCCGCCACGGAGGCTGTGTTGATGATGACTCCGCGTTCCTCGCCACCAAGTTCGGTGGACGCAGGTTCGTTCCGGGCCATCGCGGCGGCAGCGAGGCGGATCACGTTGAAGGTCCCCACGAGGTTGATCTGGATGACCCTGTTGAAGTTCTCGAGCGGCAGCACACCGTCTTTGCCCAGTACTTTGCCCGGGGTTGCTACGCCAGCACAGTTGACCAGGATCCGGAGCGGGCCCAGCGCGACGGCAGCATCGACGGCGGCCTGCACCTGCTCTTCGTTCGTGACGTCGGCGGGGACGAACACGGCCCTGCCGTCGGCTCCCGCGGCATTGAGTTCGGCGGCGAGGGACTCGCCGGGAGATGAGTGGAGGTCAAGCAGCACTACCGACGCTCCGGCGTCGAGCAATCGCCTTGCGGTTGCGGCCCCCAAACCCGAAGCCCCGCCGGTTATCAACGCAACTGCGCCCTTGATGTCCATCCATCCTCCTCGATGCAGAACCAAAATCCGTTAATGAATGTTAACTGAATCACTTTGATTGTGCACTGGTGAGGGGCCTGCGGCCAAGCGCGCGGCGTTAGGCTGTCACCATGTCCGCCGCCGACACCCCGCAAGGCACCCCCGGAACACCGGATTGGGCCGCGCGGGCCGACCACGCCGCACGCTCGGTGACCCGGCATTTCGGACGGCGCCTCCTCTTCCTTCCAGGAACCCATCTTGCGGCGTCGGTCCGGCCCTCCAGCCATTCTCCGTTTCAGTCGTGGAACTACTGGTGGCAGGCGCACTACGTCGATTGCCTCGTGGACGCGGGGTTGCGCGAACTGGCCTCGGGATCAAGGTTCGACGGCGGTGATCGCCCTAGTGCCGGCGAGCTCGCTTCACGCGTGGTCGCCAGCATCCGGCTGCGCAACTTCCTGCGCTACGTCAACAGCTACTACGACGACATGGCGTGGCTGGCCCTCGCCGTGCTGCGCTTGGATTCCTTGGCCGCGCGGGCGCAGAAGCCTGGCCGACGACGCAACGCCCGGTTGCAGAAAAGCCTCTCTCCGCAGTTCGAATCGGCTTCCACCCAACACATGGGCGGCGGCACCTTCTGGAGCACCAAGCGCGATTTCAAGAACACCCCGGCCACGGCGCCGGTGGCCTTGCACTTCGCCCGGACCGGTCATCCAGAGCGGGCCCAAGGGCTTCTGGACTGGCTCGACGTGACCCTCTTCGAACCCGCGCGCGGCCTATACCTCGACGGCGCCTGGGTCAAGGAAGGCAAGCTCGTCCTCGCTGAAGAGATCTACACCTACAACCAGGGCCCGGTGCTCGGCGCCTTGTTGGAACTCGGTGGAGACGCGAACCTGGCACGCGGGGCCGCCCTGGTGGGCTCGGTGGCCGAACATCTGACGGTCCGTGAGCCTGACACTCAGGGGAGGCTCGTTCTCCGCGGCGAGGGCACCGGCGACGGCGGGCTCTTCACCGGAATCCTCGTCCGCTACCTGGCGCTCGCCGCCGGAGACGTGCGGTTGCCCGCCCCCACCCGCGCTTCCGCGCGGCAATTGGTCCTCGATACCGCGGAGGCTCTGTGGGCGGGACGGACGGTGCGCACCGACGATGCCAACGAAGCTTCCGGAAAGGACGACGGCGGTTGGCTCGTCTTCTCGACGGAACCGCAGCGCCCGGCGGCCGAGACGTACGCGCCGGGCACCGCCGTCGAGCTCTCCACCCAACTGCAGGCGTGGATGGTGTTGGAAGCCGCCGCGCGCGTCCACTAATTGTCAGTGCCGGGGCCTAGTCTGGAGCTGTGAACCCGATCGCGAGCCCGATACCCGTCACTGTGGTCGGTGCGCCGCCGGAATGGTGGCAGATCGTTGGCGCGCTCAGCCCGCTCGCTGTCCTTGTCGCGGCGATGGTCGCCGCGATCGTAGGCCTCCTGTCCCTGCGGCAGAAGGCGCGCGCGGATGACAGGTCCGAGTGGTGGCGCCGCGCCCAATGGGCCCTCGACGCGTCCCTGTCCCGCAGCCGCTCCGAAGCCGAAATGGGCCAGAAAGCCATCGAAATTCTGGGCCACAGCGAACTCGCGTCACGGGAGGAACTCTCGCTCCTCAAAGTCGGCACTGAGGACGCGCTCCTGGCAGCCGCCACGGCGTCCGAACCCCGCGCCGTCGTCCCCTCACAGCGTCCTGCCTCGGTGGGCGCCGAGGACCGCAAGGTGCAGATCGCCGCTGCCAAGGCCAGGGTCTTGCTAGATAAGCGGCTCGGTGAGGACACTCCAGGCTGGATCGTCGCCCTATCCCGGGAGAAGTCCGAGTAGGTCCTACTCTGCCACCGCGGGCTTTTTCTTCTGCGGATACGGGGTCTCCTGGCGCGCCAACATCTCGACAAAGCCAGCGATCTTCCTGGCCCGCGTCTCCGCCTTCTTCACCGAGTTGGTGCGGTAGATCAGGGAATAGCGGTTGACCGCGGTCAGCACATCGAACATCGCCTGGGCTTCGGGAACCGCGGCGATGGCGGCGGCGAGGTCCTCGGGGACTTCCGCGTCCGCTTGGCCCACATAGGCAGCTTCCCAACGACCGTCGGCCTTGGCGCTGTCGACGGCGGCCCAGCCGGCCGGAGCCATCTTGCCTTCAGTTTCCAAACGGGCAATGTGCCCCACGTTCCGCTTGGACCATGGGCTTTTGGGGCCGCGGCGGGTCATGCGCTGGTAGACGCTTTCGTCGTCGCGCCTTCTGCCTTGGCCGTCGATCCAGCCGAAGCAAAGCGCTTCATCCAAGGCCGCGGCGTAATCGAGTTCCGTCACGTTGCCGCCCTTCTTGTGCAGCACGAGCCACACGCCCGGGCTATCGGCGCCGTTCTTTTCGAGCCAGGACCGCCACTCGGCAGCATCTTTGACGATCAGTTCTTCAAGTTCAACAGCCATGGCCCCATTCTGGTGCCAGCTAGGCTGTGGCGAAAGCCCACTGACTTCACGCCCAACCCTCGCTCACCTATATGGGCCCTTACCCCGACGCTCGCTCACGTATATCGGCCTTTCCGGAAACGCTCGCTCAGATCATCTGAGCGGGGGATCCCGAGTTTGGCCACATACGTGAGCGAGCGTCGCCCGATTCGACGACATAAGTGAGCGAGCGTGCAGGAGTTTGGCTCGACGCAATCCTAGCTGTCTGATTCGTACGGCATGGAACAGCACGGGATGGGGTAGAACTTAACCATGAGTGTTCGTACCCCTGACCCGTACTCCGGCTGGCTTTCCGATGAAGACCTCTTCGAAGCCCGCGGCCGCCTCCCCATGGTTTACGTGGAGGCGGTTCCCGTGCGTCTGGATCCGCTCGGATTCGTCAACGAGGTAGGCACCCTTCTGCAAGGCGACGCTGACGGCACCATGGTCCGTTCCTTCGTGTCCGGCCGCGTGCTGTATCGCGAAACTATCCGGGCCGCGCTGTTGCGCCACATGGAAAAGGACCTCGGCCCGCTGGCCTTCCCGCAATTGCCCGTCAGTCCCGTGCCGTTCACGGTGGCCGAGTACTTCCCGGCACCGTCGCAGACCGGCTTCACGGACGACCGCCAACACGCCGTGTCCCTTGTTTACGTCATCCCCGTGACGGGCGAGTGCGAACCTCGCCAGGACGCCCTCGAGCTGACGTGGATGACTCCGCAGGAAATCCTCAGCGACGACGTCCAGCAGGAATTCAGCGGCGGCCGCGGCAATCTGGTGCGCCAGGCTCTGGCCTTCGCCGGCGTCGGACAGTAGCCCGCGCAGTTAGTAGCGGCAGCGCGGGTAATAGCCGCCTCCCCGATTTGCTCGGTGGGGTTTTATAGACTGTTGGGCGGACCCCAAGAGAACCAAAGGACTTCCGATGACTCACAGCCCAGCCGACCAGCAGTACCGTGAAAAGCAGGCTGGGGCCCTGCAAATCGGGGACTACCTGTTCCTCCCTGGTGATGGTCCCGCGGAGCAAATCACCCAGATCGAGCTCGAACACGACGATTTTGGCGTGCCCGCGCTCATCCTTGTGACCACGCTCGACGGCGGGAACGTGCGGATCGCGATCGGGTCCAGCGTTCCGGTGGGCGAAGCGACCGCCATCCCGGACGTCGCCGACACGCCGCTCGCCGAAGTTCCGGCCCCGCTCGCCGAAGAGCCGGCCCTGGAGCCGGATACTAGCGACGCGCCCGACGGCGGTACCTCCGACGGCGGCGACGCGCCCGCGGAAGCCGTTCCCGCCGTCGTCGTGCCTCCTTTGCCTCCGGTGGCACCGACTGTCAGCCGGCCGGCGGGGCCGGATCCCGCGCAGCTCGCCCTGATCCCCGAACCGACAGACTCTCCCGAGAACATCGTGGGCGCCGCTGGCGAAGCCCACCCCGGCCGGAATGGGGTCGCGGTGCTGAGCGAGCGCCTCGTGAAGGGCATCAATACGAAGTCGGGAAGCTGCCTGCGGGACCTGAGCGACCTGGCCCACGACCTTTTCATCGAGCTGCGGGATCCGGACCGCGCCCTCGCGGTGGCCGATATTCTCAATGTGCTCCCCTACGACGGAAACCGCGACCGGTGGATGTCCGTTGAACGTTCCCTCGCACTTTCCAGCTTCATTTGCCGTGAGCTCGGCCAAACGGAACGCGCGGCAGTCTACGATCAACTCCTGCAAGCCCCGGACACCGTGGAGACAGACCCGTTCAAGGCCCGGATCGCCGCCAAAGTTCGGCAGCGCGGGCTCAACGAACCGAACCTCTACGACAAGGAAATCTTCCGCTCCATCGACAACGGCAACCGCGATGCCGAGCGCGAATGGCGGCTGCTCCGGCTCGAAACCCTGCTGTTCCTCCGCTCGCACGGCGGCTCGAACACGCTGGGCGTGGGGGAACTCGATCACCGGATCGCGAACGAACTCGAGGCCGTGCGGGCGTAGGCGCTATCGGAGGATTTCGCAAGACCTGTCGCGTTCGCGCCAACGGCGGTAGATTCGGGCCATGACGAACAATCTGAGCGTTGTTGTTAATGCCGACGCGCAGCAAGTTTGGACTTCGCTGCGCGAACCGTCGCTCGTGGCTCAATGGCACGGCTGGGAGGCCGACGAACTCGGCGACGAAATCAACCAGATCTACTTCAGCACCGACGTGGTCGAGGGTCCCGACCACACAAGCCTCACTGTGAACGGCGGCGACGTCTTCGAGCTCACCCCGGTCAGCGGAGGCACCGAGGTCCGCGTGACGCGGGCAGCCCTGGACCATGATTCCGAATGGGCCGCGTGGGACGAAGACATCACCCAGGGCTGGCTGACGTTCCTGCACCAGCTCCGATTCGCCCTGGAACGCCATCCGCACGGGCACCGGCGCACGCATTTTGTCTCCCTGCCTGGCGGCAGCGGATCCGGGATCCAGAAACTTGGACTGGCCGACGTCCCGGCACCTGGCGAGGAATACTCGCTCACGCTACCCACGGGCGAGGCCCTCTCCGGCAAGGTCTGGTTCCGGAGCAACCACCAGGTGGGCCTCACCGTCCACAGTTACGCGGAACATGGCGACGGGCTGCTGATTGTGGCTGACCAGCCGGTGATTCCGGAGAAGAGGCCCGACGGCGGCACGATCGTGATCGCTTCGACCTACGACCTGGGCGCGGCCAGCCTGGACTCGATCCGCTCCCACTGGGACAGCTGGAAGGCTGAGAACTACCCCACAGAGGTGCATTCGCACTGACGATTCACGCTCCGGGGCTGGCAGACTGTAACGGTGCCAGCCGATTCTTCCGTGCCCCATTCCGGGTCTAACTCCGAGTCCGATCCGTCCACGCTCGCAGCTGCCCAGCAGTCCGCGTTTTCCTTCGAGGTGGGTGCGCGGCTCAGCGAAACGCGCCCGCCGTCGTCGGGCTTCTTGAACGCCGACGGCGGCAGCCGTCACGACGGCGGCCAGCGCGGAGAGTTCCTGGGCCGCACCGGCACCATCACCACCCCGCACGGCCAGATCCAGACGCCCGCGTTCATCGCCGTCGGGACGAAAGCCACTGTCAAAGCCGTTCTGCCCGAATCCATGAAGGAGCTCGGCGCGCAGGCTTTGCTGGCCAACGCCTACCACCTGTATCTGCAGCCAGGGCCGGAGATCCTCGACGCGGCGGGCGGTCTTGGCGCCTTCATGAACTGGGACGGACCCACATTCACGGACTCGGGCGGATTCCAGGTGATGAGCCTCGGCTCGGGGTTCAAGAAGGTCATCGACATGACCTCCGTGGATGCGTCGGGGCCAGACGATGCCGTGGCCCCTGGCAAGGAGCGGCTGGCGCACGTGGATGAGGACGGCGTCTGGTTCAAGTCGCACTTGAACGGGGACAGGCACCGTTTCTCGCCGGAGATCTCCATGCGGGTGCAGCACCAGATCGGCGCAGACATTATGTTCGCCTTCGACGAGCTGACCACCCTGCAGAATTCCCGCGGCTACCAGGAGGAATCCCTGGAGCGCACACGTCGTTGGGCCGAGCGCTGCGTGGTGGAGCATGAGAGGCTGACGGCGGAGCGGGTGGGCAAGCCCTACCAAGCCCTGTTCGGCGTCATCCAGGGGGCGCAGTACGAGGACCTCCGCCGCAAGGCCTGCCGGGATCTTGGTGGGATGCCCTTTGACGGTTTCGGCATCGGCGGTGCACTGGAGAAGGAGAACCTCGGCACCATTGTGCGTTGGTGCAACGAGGAACTTCCCGAGAACAAGCCCCGCCACCTCCTGGGCATCTCCGAGCCGGACGATATCTTCACGTCCATCGAAAACGGTGCCGACACCTTCGATTGCGTCTCCCCCACCCGCGTGGCCCGCAACTCGGCGTTTTATACTCCGTCCGGTCGGTTCAACCTTTCCGGGGCCCGCTACAAATCGGATTTCGGACCCTTGCAGGACGGTTGCGATTGCTACACCTGCGCCAACTATTCGCGCGCGTATATCCACCACCTGTACAAGGCCCATGAACTGCTCTCGCACACGCTCATCTCCATCCACAACGAGCGCTTCGTGGTGAAGATGGTGGACGACGCCCGCTTGGCCATCGAATCCGGGGACTTCTTCGAGTTCAAGGCCGAGACGTTGGGGCGGTACTACTCATAGGGTCCCGGTCGCTTCCCGGCGAGGCGACCTGCCGTCGTCGTCGAGATCGCGCCGGGGAGCCCCTCAGGGGCGGTCGGCCGTCACCACGCCGATCACCAGCAGCACCACATTGAGCACGACGGCGGGCGTCACCAAAACCTCCGGCGCGTTGAACAGCATGCCCAAGGCCAAAGGCGCCAGGGCGAAGAGGCACAGCACGTAGCCCCGGATCCTGGTTCCCAGCATGGCGGGTCCGCTCCGCCCAAGCTGCATCAGGTACACGAGCTTGGTCAGGTCTTCCTGCTGGCGGAAGGCTCGTCGCAGCATCCCCGCGCCCAAACCGCCTCCCGCCGCCGCACCCAGGACGAGGAGCTCCACCCGGAAGCCGCCCGCCAGCACGAAGAATCCGGCAGCCGCCGTCGTCCACAAACCCATCAGCATGACCGGCAGCGCGACGTGGACCCAGCGCGAAGCTGTCCTCGAAATCGGGAGGAGGGCGTCGAGGCTGGGGGCCATGCGCAATTGCCAAAGGGGCCCTGCCGCCGCTGTGGACGAGAAGATCGCCGCGGCAAGCAGCACGGGAAGCAGGATGACGGGCGAATCGAATGTCCGGACCAGCCCGGTCAGGGGAACGACGGCGAGACCCAGGCCCCAGCGCCACAGCCGGCCGGGTTGCCGGGCGAGTACAGTTGCCTCCGCGTGGAAGAGCGCGCCTGCTGCGGTGCTGGGCGTGCCGGGGAGCTTGACCCGGCTCCGTTTGCCGCCGCTGGAAAGCGAGGCACTGAGTTCCCCGGTGTCCATGAGCGTCAGTGCAGCCTGAACATGTCCCCTCGCGGACCCGGCTTTGAGCAGCGATGTCGTGCGGACGCTGGAAAGCTTGTTCCGCATCCCGAGCGCCGCCGCAACCAAAGCGACAGCAGGGGCAACGGCGAAGATCCAGTTCCCCTGCAGCGTCCCGAACAGCATCGCGCCGAGTGCGGCCGAAGCAGCCGCCAACAGCCAGTTCATCGGCCTACCTTGCCCGGCCGCCGCCCGTGAACGCGTCTGGGCGAACGCGGCCAGCGCGAGAATAGCGGCACCTGTCAGTGCCCCTGCCAGGACCCGTCCGGCAAACACCATCGCGTTCGAACCGCTGATGACTGCTACCGGGATGGTGGCGAGGGCTCCGACGACGGCGGCAGCCGAGACTGCGCGACGCAATCCTCGGGCTAGAAGCGGCTCGCGGTCGATAGCCAGCGAGTACCACCAGTGCCGCTGATTCGCCGTGATGGCGAGTGGCCCGAGCCTGCCCGCCACCCAATAGGCCGCGAGACCCAAGAGCCCGAACCCAACCACCAGGCCGTATTCAACGGGGACCACGCCGTAGCCGACCGAAATCAGGTGGCCGCCGAAGCCATGCTCCGCTGCGGCAGTGAGCCCGTTGAGGAGGCCAATCGCGTAAATCAGGCCGACGCCGAACGTCAGGAACTGGATGTACAGTTCGTTGAGCCTGGAAAGCAAGGACTGGCCCCGCGGGCGAATCACCTTTCGAGTGGCACGCTCCGGGTCGAAGTCCACGAACTCCGGCTGCGCTACGGCAGCAGTGGACAAGCTCACCGGCGAATCCTTGCCACAGCCTCGTCCGTACTGACCACGCGCGCACCGCCGTCGTCGACTATTACCGCCCGGGTGCACGCCGCTTGGGCGACGTCCGCATCGTGCGTGACCATGACGACGGCGGCACTCTTCCTGGCAGTCCGGGCGATCCGCTGCGCAAGCAGGCCACGCATGCGGGTATCGAGCCGCTGCTCCGGTTCGTCCAGGACAAGCAGTTCGAAGGGCCGGATGAATGCCGAGGCGAGGAGGAGTTTGCGGCGCTGTCCGGAGGAAAGCTGATCGGGAAAGGCATCGGCGGCGGTTTGAAGCTCGAAGAAGCCGATCTCTTCCTCCACAGCCCCGTCGGGGTTGGCGAGGCCATGCCCACGGGCCACCAAGGAAAGGTGCTCACGGACCGTGAGTGAATCGAAGTAGGCATCCTCGTCCAGCAGCACCGAGACCTTGCTGCGGAAGAGGGCCGAGCGGTCGTCCGGCATCAAGCCAAGAACGTGGGCATCGCCCTCAATGGCGGCCTGGGCGCCAATCATCGTGCGCAGCAGGGTGGACTTGCCGGCACCGTTTTCGCCCACCATCCCGAGCACTTGCCCGGCGAAAACCTCGACGTCGAGCGGCCCGCACACAGCATGCTCGCCATAGCCTGCAACAAGATTCTCGGCCGTCAGAACGGCGCTTCCCAGCTTCATCCTCTGAAACTACCGGACTTCCCTGCGGTTCCCCTGAGCCGACGGCCGGACGCCCGCTCACATAAATGCCGTCCCGGCCCGACGCCCGCTCACATAAATGCCGTCCCGGCCCGACGCCCGCTCACATAAATCGCGTCCCGGCCGGACGCCCGCTCACATAAATCGCGTCCCGGCCCGACGCCCGCTCACATAAATGCCGTCCTGGATTTCCTGCTCAGGCCCAGTAGCTGGGCTCGCGCTTCTTGATCCAGCCAATGACCAAGGACGTCACCGGCACGAGGATGTACTGGACGCCGACCTTGTACACGAAGCCAACCAGCACGTAGTTGACGAAGCTTCCGAAGTCCGTAATGCCAATGACCGACGCCGCGATGCTGCAGAAGATAAGCGTGTCGACGAATTCGCCGACCCCGGACGAGCCCATGAGCCGGGCCCAGAGAGTTCTCTCACCCGAACGGGCTTTCATCTTGACCAGGATCAGGGAGTTGATTGTCTGGCCGGCCAGGAATGCGAGAAGGGAAGCAAGGACGATCTGGGGAACCGGCCCCAGTGCGCCTTCGATGGCGGCCTGCTTGGCGTTGCCATAGTCGTCATTGAAACCCGGCAGCGCGATGATGATCCAGTAGCAGAGCGATGCGAATGCTGACAGCGCGAACGAGGTGATGATCGCTTTGCGGGCAACCTTGAATCCATAGATCTCGCTCATGACATCGCCAAGAATGTAGGCAAGCGGGAAGAGGAAGAATCCGCCATCGGTGATGATCGGACCGAAGACGACGCCTTTGGCAGCGCCAATATTGGACAGGATCAGCACGACGGCCATGCATGCCAGCATGATGCCAAAGTACGGGGAGCCTATCGACGCGAAGCGCGGCGCGGGTTTACTGAGGGTCTGGGATTCTGGTGCTGACGTCATAGCTTGTCCGTTCATAGTGGTTCGCGCAGGCGGCTGGAGTAAGCACGGCGCCCCGCTGTATTAGCACTGGTGGTGGACCCGCCTGCAAACCGCGGAGCCTTCCCCATTCTCGCATCGGGGAATCGAGAATTGTCAGGCGAACTCGCCACCGCCCAGGACGCGTGTCACCCCAGGTGAGCGAGCGTCCGGCCCAAATCCAACATAAGCGAGCGAGCGTCCGGCCCAAACCCAACATAAGCGAGCGAGCGTCCGGCCCAAACCCAACATAAGCGAGCGAGCGTCGGGGTCGCCCCGGACCCGTTCGACCCCCTCTGGCGGGGCGGCGCGGGGTACGGCAAGCTTGGTCGAAGACCAGCAGAGCGGCGGGATACGGAACGGAGCGAGGGACGCACATGGCAGCGAACTTTGACACGGTGGACGACTACATCGCGGCGCAACCCGGCGAGGTGCAACCCATCCTTCACGAGGTCCGACGGCGGGCCCTGGCAGCAGTGCCCGGAGCCGCGGACAGGATCAGTTACGGGATCCCCACCATCACGCTCGACGGCCACTACGTCGTGTATTTCGCGGCGTGGAAGCACCACATTTCCGTCTATCCAGTGCCCGACGGCGGCGAGGACTTCGAGCGCGAAATCGCCCCGTTCCGGGCGGCCAAGGGGACGTTGAAATTCCCCCTCGGGAAGCCTATGCCGTACGAGATCATCGAAGAGGTGGCGACGCTGCTGTCAGAGCGCGAGAGGCGACGGGGCGGGTACTGACAATCGGCCTGGGCAGGGGTACGGTACAGCCATGCGCCGCGATGAGCTTGAGCACGCCATCCGGGCCGCCACGGATGTCATCCACGGCGACCGGGTGATCGTGATCGGCAGCCAGTCCATTCTGGGATCGTTCACGGAGGACCAATTACCTGCCACGATCACTATGTCGGATGCCGTCGACATCGCGCCGTTTTCCGACGACGACGCCGGCACGCTCGCGGACAGCATCGACTCTGTGCTTGGCGAGTGGTCGCCTTTCCACAAGGAGTTCGGGTTCTATGTACAAGCGGCCGAAAGGGAGACCGCGGTGCTCCCGGAGGACTGGGAGTACCGCCTTGTCGGCGTGCGCAATGAGCGGACCCGAAACAGCACCGGGCTTTGCCTGGACCCTTACGATCTCTGCGCGGCGAAGCTCATTGCTGCACGCCCCAAAGACCACGCGTTCGTTCTTGCACTCATCGAGTCATCCCTCATCGAGCGCGTCCGGCTCGTGGACAGAATCAGGCTGATAGACCCATCCGAGCCTCGACGGGATGCGGCTTTGTCTTGGGCCATGTCCGTTTGACTCGGCCCCGGCCGGCCCAAACCCGTCCGAAACCGAAGGAGCTAGGTAATGACCAAGGTAGTGGCGTTCATGTCGATGTCCCTCGACGGCTACGTGGCCGATCTCGAGGACGGCGTTGACGAGGTCTTCGACTGGTACTTCGCAGGCGACGTCGACGTCCCTACCTTCAATCCGGGCTTCACGTTCCATGTTTCCGAATCGAGCGCTGAACACCTACGGGCTTTGATGGGCGAGGTAGGCGCGATGCTCACCGGGAGACGCACCTCCGACCGCGCCGACGCTTGGGGCGGCCAGCACCCGTTCGGCGTGCCTGCGTATGTGGTGACGCATCAGATGCCGGAGGGGTGGCCCCGCCTCGACACGGCGGTGCATTTCGTCACCGACGGACTGGAAAGCGCCGTCGCGCAGGCAAAGGCCGCTGCCGGCGACAAGATCGTCGGCATGCACGGGCCGGACACCATTCGGCAGTGCCTCGATGCCGGCCTGCTGGACGAAATCCGCGTCGATCTGGTTCCGCTGCTGCTCGGATCCGGTATCCGGATGTTCGACCGCGTTGGGAACGCGCCGCTCACTTTGGGCAACCCGACCGTCGTCGAGGGTGTGGGTGTCACGCACTTGAGCTACCCGGTCCTCAAGGAGTAGACCCCAAAAGCCCCGCACGAAACTACCCCGAGTGCGCCTCCAGGAACGCGTACACCTCGGTCTCGTCGACGCCGGGGAACGCGCCCGGCGGCATGGCGGCCAGCAGGTGCGAGTGGGCGCGGGCGGACGGCCAGGCGTTGCCTGCCCAGGATGAAGCCAACGACGCCGGCGGGCGCTTGCAGCAGTTCGGGTCCGGGCACGTCGAGGTAGCCCGCGCCGTCGTCTCCCTCCCGCGGAACCACTTCACGTGCTGGTACGGAACACCGATGCTGAGCGAGAACTCTCCCGCCGCCGATCGCTCCGTGCGCGCCGTGCACCAGTAGGTGCCGGAGACGGTGTCGGTGTATTGGCTGTAGGCGCTGAACTTGTCCGGAACGTCGAACACGGCACGCGAAGTCCAGGCTTTGCACGCCGGTTGGCCCTCAATGGCGCCGGTATGGTCCTGGGGGAAGGCCACGCCGTCGTTCTCGTAGGCCTTGTAGATGATGCCGCTCTGGTGTGTCTTCTGGAAGTGGGTGGTGATGCCCAGGTGTTTCGTCGCGAGGTTGGTGAAGCGGTGTGCAGCGGTTTCGTAGGAGACGGCGAAGGCGTCGCGGATGTCCTCCACCGCGATCTCCTTGGCGGCCTTCGCCTTCTGCAGGAACTCCAGGGTGGCGTTCTCGGGCAGGAGGAGAGCCGCGGCGAAGTAGTTCGTCGCGACCCGCTGGGCCAGGAAGTCGCCGTAGTTCTTGGGTGTCTCGTGGCCCAGGACGTAGTGTCCCAGGGCCTGCAGGAGGACCGAACGGGGATCGTGGTCCTGCCGTTGGCTCTGTGTGAGATAAATTCGGTGATTCTTTAGATCGGTCACTGAACGGGTGGAATGGGGCAGGTCGCCCACGTGGTGGAGCGTGAATCCGAGGTGGTCCGCGATGTCCGCAATGACGTGCTGGCTCAAGGGCCCGGTCGTGTATCCAACGCCTTTGAGGACCTTCTGCGCCTCGGCCTCGTACTCCGGAAAATAGTTGCCGCGCTCGCGCATCATGGCACGCAGTTCGCCGTTCGCCCGGCGAGCCTCTTCCGGCGTCGCGACCTGCTCGTTGAGCTTGCGTTCAAGCTCCTGCAGGAGGCCCACTTGCGACTCGAGAACATCGAGTGGAAGCCGCGAGCTGACACGGATTTTCGGCAGGTTCAACGACTCGTACAGGGGCCCGCGCTGGTACCGTTCGAGCTCGATTTCCAAGGCCGCCCGGCGGCTGGGCGGTTCCGCTCCGAGCAGCTGTTCGATGCCGACATTCAGTGCCGCCGCGAGCTGCTTCAGCAGGCCCAGTTTGGGCTCGCGCTTGCCGTTCTCAATGAGGCTCAGCTGGCTCGGGGCGGTCCCGACGGCGGCACTCACGTCGTCGAGGGTCAGTCCGGCCTGCTTGCGCAGATACCGCACGCGGCGGCCCAGGCTGATGACGTCCAGTTCGGCGGTGGAAGCGGACGACGACGGCGGCGGTACTTCGCGGTTCCAGCTCACAGGTGGCATTTCTTGAGGATACGCGAAGAAGTGCATTTCTTTCCATGGTTTTTATCTAGAAAGCCCCGTGGAAGTGCTGAAAAGTAATAACCACGAAGTCCCGGTCGATCTGAAATGCAAAGGCGCAGCGAAGATCGGCCGGGGCGACATACACAGCAAAACGCCACAGTAGCGTCAAAGGAGACAGAACAATGACCGCAGCATTTGAACCAGGGCAGCCCACCTCCGCTCAGCAGCAGGCCGCCGCACTGGAGCTCGAATGGGCTGCCAACCCGCGTTGGGAAGGCGTCACCCGCGATTACTCGGCCACCGACGTCGTCCGCCTCCGCGGCCGCGTCTCCGAAGAACACACCCTGGCCAGGCGCGGCTCCGAGAAGCTGTGGAAGCAGCTCACGGAAGAGGCTAAGACCGGCGGTTACACCAACGCCCTCGGTGCGCTGACCGGCAACCAGGCGGTGCAGCAGGTCAAGGCCGGGCTGCGGGCCATCTACCTTTCCGGATGGCAGGTCGCGGCCGACGCCAACAACTCCGGCCACACCTACCCGGACCAGTCGCTGTACCCGGCGAACTCGGTCCCCACCGTCGTCCGCCGCATCAACAACGCCCTGCTCCGCGCCGACCAGATCGAATTCTCCGAAGGCATCCAGACCGTCGAGGACTGGCTGGTCCCGATCGTCGCCGACGCCGAAGCCGGTTTCGGCGGCCCGCTGAACGCCTACGAACTCATGAAATCCATGATCCAGGCCGGCGCCGCGGGCGTGCACTGGGAAGACCAGCTCGCGTCCGAGAAGAAGTGCGGCCACCTCGGCGGCAAGGTGCTCATCCCCACCCAACAGCACGTCCGGACCCTGAACGCCGCCCGCCTCGCGGCCGACGTCGCGGGCACACCGTCGGTGATCATCGCCCGCACCGACGCCGAGGCAGCCACCCTGATCACCTCCGACGTCGACGAGCGCGATCAGGAATTCATCACCGGTGAACGGACCGCTGAGGGCTTCTACAAGGTCCGCAACGGCATCGAGCCCTGCATCGCCCGCGCCAAGGCCTACGCACCCTATTCGGACCTCATCTGGATGGAAACGGGCACCCCGGACCTCGAACTCGCCCGCAAGTTCGCCGAGTCCGTCAAGTCCGAGTTCCCGGACCAGATGCTCTCCTACAACTGCTCCCCGTCGTTCAACTGGCGCAAGCACCTGGACGACGCCACCATCGCCAAGTTCCAGCGTGAACTCGGCGCCATGGGCTTCACCTTCCAGTTCATCACCCTGGCCGGCTTCCACGCCCTGAACTACTCGATGTTCGACCTCGCCCACGGTTACGCCCGCGAAGGCATGAGCGCTTACGTCGAACTCCAGGAAAAGGAATTCGCCTCCGAGTCCCGCGGCTACACCGCAACCAAGCACCAGCGCGAAGTCGGCACCGGCTACTTCGACGACATCGCAACTGCGCTCAACCCGAACGCATCCACCCTGGCCCTGGTGGGATCCACCGAAGAAGGCCAGTTCCACTAACCTCCCGACGGCGGGCCGCTGCCCCAGCGGTGCGGCCGACAAAGGCAATCCTCCGCGTGCTATTCCCCATCCCCGTCCTGTGGCCTCGCAAAGCTCGGCCGAGGACGGGGACAGGGCCCCTTTTACGCACGCTTCCGGATCACCTTCGCCGACCTTGCGGCGCTTGGCGACTGGCGCACGAGGCCGAAGAGTCCGGTATTGCGGCAGCCTGCGTAAAAGGGGCCCCGGTTCCGGGTCCGTCCTCGCTCAGCGAGGTCGGACCCGGAAACGGGGAATAGCAGGCAGAGCAATGCCGGTCCGAAGGCCGGAGCCAGCCACGCACCGTATCGAACCCAGCTAGGCCCGCCGTCGAACATTTGCTTCTCTGAGGAGAGATTGAAATGAACAGCTTCACCGACAATTACACGATCAACGGCATCACGCTGACCGCACAGCCCATCCACCGGCAGAACGAGGTTCTTACGCCGGACGCCCTGGAATTCGTGGCAGCCCTGCACCGCGCGACGGCGGAGCGCCGCCAGGAGCTGATGCAGGCAAGGCACGCCCGCCGCGGCCAGATCGCGAGCGGACAGGATCCCCGGTTCCTCCCGGAGACGGCGGACATCCGGAATGATCCGAACTGGCGGGTCGCTCCCCCGGCACCCGGCCTCGAAGACCGACGCGTGGAAATCACCGGGCCCGTGGACCGGAAGATGACCATCAACGCGCTCAACTCCGGCGCCAAGGTGTGGCTGGCAGACATGGAAGACTCCTCCACCCCCACGTGGCGCAACGTCATCCAGGGCCAGCTGAACCTCACCGATGCCTTGGAACGCCGCATCGACTTCACCTCACCGGAGGGCAAGGAATACAAGCTCCGTGCCGCCGAAGAACTGCCCACCATCGTGGTGCGGCCGCGCGGCTGGCATCTGCCGGAGAAGCACATGCTCATCGACGGGAAGCCCGTTGCCGGTGGCGTGGTCGATTTCGGCCTGTTTTTCTTCCACAACGCCCGCCGCCTGCTCGCACAGGGCAAGGGCCCGTACTTCTACCTGCCCAAGATCGAGAACCACCTCGAGGCCCGGCTCTGGAACGACATCTTCATCCTGGCCCAGGACCTGCTCGGCATCCCGCAGGGCACCATCCGCGCCACGGTACTGATCGAGACCATCACCGCCGCGTTCGAAATGGAGGAGATCCTTTACGAGCTGCGCGATCACGCCTCGGGCCTGAACGCCGGCCGCTGGGACTACATCTTCTCCGTGATCAAGAACTTCCGCACCCGCGGGCCCCGCTTCGTGCTCCCGGACCGCGCCCAGGTCTCCATGACCCAGCCCTTCATGCGCTCCTACACCGAGCAGCTCGTCCGGGCGTGCCACCGGCGCGGCGCCATGGCGATCGGCGGCATGGCCGCAGCCGTTCCCAACCGCAAGGACGAGGCCGCCAACACGGCAGCGTTCGAAAAGGTCCGCGCGGACAAGACCCGCGAAGCCGGCGACGGCTTCGACGGCTCCTGGGTGGCCCACCCGGACCTGGTTCCGGTGTGCCGCGAAGTGTTCGACGGCGTACTCGGCGAGCGTCCGAACCAACTGGACCGCTCACGCGAGGACGTCACCCCCGACGACCGCGCCCTGATCGATGTCGCCTCCACCACGGGCACCATCACCGAGACCGGCATCCGGAACAACATCGAGGTGGGCATCCGCTACATCGAGTCCTGGCTGCGCGGCAACGGCGCCGTGGCCATCCACAACCTCATGGAGGACGCAGCCACGGCGGAGATCTCCCGTTCACAGCTCTGGCAGTGGATCTACTCGCACGCCATCACCGACACCGGTGAAGTCATCACCCGCGAGTGGATCAACGACCTCCTGGACGAAGAGTTCGCCCGCCTGGAACGCTTCGACGACGACCGCTTCAACGATGCCCGCAGCATTTTCGAGGAAGTCACCCTCGCCGAGGAGTTCCCCACTTTCCTAACCATCCCGGCCTACGCCCGCTACCTCACGGAAGCCCGCGAGGAAGCCACCAAGGAAGAACTCGTCGCCGCTTGAACCCGTAGATAAAGCCCCCGCCGCTGGGCTGCCTGCACTCTTCGCAACAAGTGACCCCGATGGTCGGGGCGGCAGCCCAGCGACGGAACCCCTTCATCAACACGTGCGAACTGGCAGCAGATGACTTTGCCGCTTGGGAACGGTCATCTGCTGCCAATTCGCGCGGGGTTAAGGGACGACGGCGGCGCGCACTTAGCGCTGCCGGGCCACCCAGCGCACCGAGAGGGTGGTGCAGATGCAGAATGCGGTGACCGATCCGAGGATCACCAGGAGCGGCACGGTCCAGCTGCCGGAGATGCCGTGCACGTAGCCGATGACGGTCGGAGCCAAGGCCGCGAAGCAGTAGCCGATCCCCTGCACGACGGCGGACATCTTGCCTGCCGAAGCTTGGTCGCGCGCGAACTTGATGATGGCGATGAAGATGACCGTGATGCCGCCGCCCTGCGCTACTCCACCGAGGGACGACCATAGCCACCACCAGCCCGGGGCCAGCAACAAGCCCAAGGGCACCGTGAGCCATAAGGCACCCAAGGTGGCCGCCACCGCCGTCGTACTGGCGAAACGGGCGAGCAGCGGCACGCCGAGCCCACCGACTATCGCGAAAATCTGGAAGAGCGATGATCCCGCGCCGGCTTGTGCTGTGCCCATGCCCAGCTCGTCGGCCAGGAAGCTCGGGAGCCATGCGGTCACGCCGTAGTACGAGAAGGCCTGGCCGGCGAAGCCCAGCGTCAGGCCCGCCGTCAGCCAGCCAACCCCGGAGGCGCCGCCCGCTCGTGAGCCGCCGGCGGCGGGCACAGCAGCGGGAACGAAAGCTTGCCGGGCGCCGACTGTGGGAATCCAGAACAGGATGGCCGCGAGGGCCAGCAGGGCACTCGCGGCGAGGGCAAGACGCCATCCCACGAGTTCCGCGAGCGGGGCCGTGGCCACCGAAGTCAGGAAGGACCCGATGTTCAGCGCTGCTGTGTAGACACCCATGGCGGTTGCCTGGCGTCGCGGTGCGAAGTCCCGGCGGATGATGAGCGGCACGGCGATGTTGCCGATCGTGATGGCGAGGCCGATAAGGACCGTACCCACCATGACCGGAGCACCGCCGCCGCTGGAGCGGATCACGACGCCGGCCAGCACACCCACAAGAGTGAGCATCACAGCGAATTCGGCGCCGAGCCTGCGTCCGGCCATAGAGGCCAGCGGGGCGGCGAGCGAGAAGCAAAGCACGGGAATGCCCGTCAGCAACCCGAGTTCCACGGGGGAAAATCCAAGATCCCGTTTGAGGGAATCCACCACCGGCGCCACCGCGACGAAGGGTCCCCGCATGTTGAGGGCGATGAGGCCTATGCACGCAAGGATCAGCCAACCTCGGGGGACCTTGGCGAGGAATGGACCGGTCATGGGGCGCACTGCAAGGCGGGGAAAGTAGGCATCACCTTCATTGCTATCACGCCTCCACGGCGCGAACTGGCAGGCGATGACCCCAAAATCCGCGGCAAGGGTCATTTGCTGCCAGTTCGCGCGGGGGGTTAAAAGCCCGTCAGCCGGTTGCTTGGAGCGTGGCTTCAATCACTGCCGGAGACAAAACGTGCTGGGTAACCATCTGGCTCGCACCGAGGATCGCGGCCTGGTCGCCCGCCATCGAGATGCCGATGCGCAGGTGCGAGGTGGCCAAGGGAAGGGAACGCCGGTAGACAACTTCGCGGATGCCGGCCACGAGGTGCTCGCCGGCCTCCCCCATGCTGCCGCCGATCACGATCATGGAGGGGTTGAGCAAATTGACCACGGTTGCCAGGACATCGCCGACGTCGCGTCCGGCCTGCCGGAGTGCCTGGATGGCCTGGAGGTTTCCCTCGGCCACGAGCCGCAGCACGTCCCCGCCGTTGCTGGCCGGGAGTCCTTGGGCGTGCAGCTGGCGGGCGACGGCGGGTCCCGAGGCGAGTGCCTCGAGGCAGCCGTAGTTCCCGCAGCGGCAGAGCACGTCGTCGCCGCGGGGAACCCGGACGTGGCCGAGGTCCCCGGCCGTGCCGTTGGCGCCGCGCTGCAGCTCGCCGCTGCTGATAATGCCCGCGCCGATGCCCGTGGCGATCTTGATGAAGAGCAAATTGTCGTGGTCCGGCCAATACGCTGTGCGTTCGCCCAGTGCCATGATGTTGACGTCGTTGTCCACGAGGACCGGAACCGGCAGCGAGCGCTGCATGTAACGGACCACGTCGAATCCGTCCCAGCCGGGCATGATCGGCGGTTTGATCGGCCTGCCGGTGTCGTGTTCCACCGGACCGGGCAACCCGATGCCGATCCCGGCGAGGTCGTCAAGGCTGCGGCCGGCTTCGGTGAGAAGCTCCCGTCCTTCCGCCACCACCCTGCCGAGCACCACCTCGGGACCGTCTGCGACTTCCTGCGCGAGGCGGCGCTCGGCCAGGACTGTTCCACCGAGATCGGTGACCGCAACGATTACGTGCGTCGCTCCGACGTCGACCGCCAAGACAACGCGGGCCGCAGGGTTGAAGGCAAAGCGCGACGGCGGCCTGCCGCCACTGGAGCTTGCCTCGCCGGCGGGACCCACGAGTCCGGAGTTCATGAGGGCGTCGATGCGCGAGGCGACGGTGGAACGGGCCAGCCCGGTGGTGATGGCGAGTTCGGCGCGGGTCCGTGCCTGGCCGTCGCGAAGAAGCTGAAACAGGTCTCCTGCACGCGAAAGGCTCCCGGCGTCCTGTACGGAGCCGTCCTTGCCCGGGGCTTTTTCGGGTGCTGAAGTCATGCATCAGTGATAGCACGATTGCTTATGGCTGTCACGCAGCAAAAAGATTGTCGAATGATTTTCAACTTTTGCTTGCTCATCGACAAAAGTCGTCGTAGGTTGTTTGTGAGAAGGGTCACGTAGCCCACAAAGCCACGCTGAAACTCAGAGACTCCGTTTACGAAGAGGTAACTGATCTTGTCCAGCCACTCACAGGCAACACCGTTGGGATCACCAGACCCCCTCGGCGTCGGCATCCTTGGCGCCGGCCCGGTCACCCAAGCAATCCACCTTCCTTCCCTGGCCCGGCTCCGGAACATCCTGGAAGTCCGCCACATCATGGACGTCGACTCCGCGGTTGCCGAATCGGTCGCAGCACGCGTCGGCGCCAAACACAGCACCAGCATTGACGCACTCCTGGGCGATCCCGACGTCGACATCGTCGCCATCTGCAGCCCCCACCAGTTCCACGCGGACCAAGTGATCGCCGCGTGCCGCGCGGGAAAGAAGGCCGTCCTCTGCGAAAAGCCCTTCGCCATGAGCGGCGAGGAGGCTGCCCGGATTTCGGCGGTCAGCGCGGAAACCGGCGTGCCGATCATCGTGGGCGCCATGCACACCTTCGATCCAGGCTGGCTCGCAGCCGAAGCCAACTGGGGCGATCTCCCCGAGAACGTCCACACCATCCGTTCTTCCATCGTTCTCCCGCCCAACGCCCGGTTCGAAGATTTCGCCACCGAAATCATTACCCGGCCAGCCAGCGGCAACCCTGACTACAGCGATATCGAGGTCATCAAGAACTTCCTGCGGGGCGGCATCATGGGCCTCGCCATCCACGACCTTCCGCTCGTCCGCCGCTTCACGCCGGATTTCGAAGACCTCGAGGTGCTGCAGGCGCGCCACGTGCGCCCCTTCGGTTACGTGATTTCGCTTCGTTCTGGAAAACCGGGCGCAGGTGACCGGATCATCGAACTCAGGGCAGCCATGAACAAAACCTGGAAGCCGGAATGGGTCTTCGAAGCGATCTCGGACGACGCAGCCCTTCGCGTGGACTTCACTCCTTCCTATGTACAGGCGGGTTCCGCGGTCGCAACCATCACCCGCGGAACCACAAGGACCACCTACGGACCGTTCGAGCACAACGGCTACGAGGGCGAATGGCGCGAACTCGCCCAACTGGCCCTCGGAACCAAGCAACCGCCGTCGGCCGAAAGCCTCATCAATGACCTCACCTTCGCGATAGCCATTGCCGACGCCACGGTGGACCTCGCGGCGGCGGAGCACGCAAACAGCCATGCAGGAGCCCGCTCATGAGCACCCAGTACACGGTCACTGCTACCCCGCAGGCGGAAGAGAGCGGCTCCGTAGCACTCGCGGTGGCTTCTCTTCCAGCGAGCTTCGGCCCGGTAGCAGCCGGGGAGGCCGCACGGATTTCCGCCATCGACGGCGCCGCGGGCTGGACCACCGAGGCCATCAAGGCGATCGACGGCGGAGCGTCGGGCATCGTCGTCGTCAACCCGGTCCCGGAAAACACCGCCGCCCTGCTCGACGCCGCTGAAGCGTCCGGCGTCGCGGTGGTCCTGGACCAGCGCTGGGCATCCAGCCCGGGTCTCGCCGGAGCCGAAGACGCCGTCCGCACGGTAGCCGGCCGCGCCGCCATGCTGGACACCGTCGCGACGGCCGCGGCAGGAACGGATCCGGAACGGCTGCTCACCGAGCACCTCGCCGCCGTCGTACGCGTCACAGGGCAACTGGACGCGCTTCGCCTCTTGCGCCGCGGCGCGCACGGCTACGCGGTTTCCGGGCGGCTCGCCAACGGAGCTCCGGTTTCGCTCCAAGGCGTGCTGAGCAACTCCCGGGCCGCCGGCGTCGACTTCCGCCTGTATACCGACGACGGCGGTGTCAGCATTGCGGTCCCGGAACCGCTTGCCGCCTGGCCGGCAGAAGTCCGCGCTACCGGGCAACAGGGGGAAATCCTCCTGCCAACGCTTTACGAATCCGCCCACCGCACCACCTGGCGCCGGCTCAAGGAACACCTCGACGCCGGTACTCTCCCCTCCGATCTGGCTGGCTTTGCGCGGCTGACGGAATCCATCGCGCACCTCTCCTGAACCTGCACCTCTCCTTAAACACGCAACCAGCACCATCGAGCGCAACAGAGCACCAAGCAATCATTAGCCTTCTCGACGACGAGCCGGACCGCACCAAACGCGAAGACCACGCAGCGGTCCCGAAAGGAATCATCATGAATGTTCAGTCCGAAGCCAGCCGCAATTTCTCCCGCAGGGGTTTCCTCGGCCTCACGGCGGCAGCAGCGGCTGTCCCCCTGCTCGCAGCCTGCGGAGGCGGCTCCAGCTCAAGCTCCAGCGCCGGTGGCGCGATCAAGTTCTGGGACATGCCATGGGGCACCCCGGCCTACAATGACGCCGCCAAGAAGATTGCAGAGAGCTACGTACCCACAGGCAGCAACGGCAAGGCCAGCTACCAGATCATCCAGTGGAACAACTTCTATCAGACCTTTTCCTCGGCCATCGCGTCCAAGACCGGGCCTGCGGTATCCACCGGTGGCGGTTTCCAGGCCTTCCAGTTCGAGCAGCAGGGCCAGATCGCCTACGCAGACAAGGTCATCGAGGCGCTCAAGAAGAACGGTCAGTTCGACGACTTCCTGCCGGGCGTGCTGGAGCCCTTCAAGACGGACAAGGGCTACGTCGCCGTTCCGTGGCAGCTGGACATGCGCCCGCTGTGGTACCGCAAGTCCCTCTTCGACCAGGCCGGCGTGGCGGTTCCGACCGACTGGCCCAGCCTGCTCGAGGCAGGCAAGAAGCTCAAGTCCATCGGTGCGGTCGGCTTCGCTACGGGTTCCGGCGCGGGCAACAACATCGGCAACCACTTGATGATCATGATGATGATCAACAACGGCGGTGGCGTCTTCACCAAGGACGGCCAGTTGGACGTCATGAACGACCGCAACGTCGAAGCCATTGAATTCCTGCTCGAGCTGGTCTCCAACGGCGTCGTCGACCCCGCGGCGGTCAGCTACACCACGGACAACCTCGATGCGCAGTGGAAGAGCAAGAAGGCTGCCTTCGGCATGTATGTGCTGGGCCTGCCGCAGCGCGTGGGGGACACCTCCGGAGACCTCCTGGTGGCAAGCCCGATGGCCGGTCCGCACGGCGACAAAGCAGCGTTGGTGTTCCCGAACAACATCATGATGTACAAGAACACCCCCTCCCAGGAGTCTTCCGAGGCCTTCCTGACCTACTACCTGGGCCAGGTCAAGGAGCTGTGGCGCCAGAAGCTGATGAACGGACTGCCGGTCTTCAAGTCCATCACTGAACTTCCCGAGTTTGCCGGCGATCCCAACAACGTCAAGATCGTCAAGGAATACCAGCCCATCGCGAAGACCTTCGCCGCGCAAGGCACCTCTCTCAACGCCAACCTCGCTGTCCTGGACGGCGGCCAGGCACTCAACCAGTTCACCCAGACCATCCTGACCGGAAAGACCGACGCCAAGACTGCACTCACGGCCTTCAAGACCGGCCTCGAATCCGTCATCAAGAAGTAAAGCCGTCGCCATGTCAACCACCACAACACAGTCCGGCCTCGCCCGGGCCCGTCGGGGACTCGCTCCCGGCGGGTCCGGCGGCGGGTCCGTAAACCGCAAGAGCAAACTGTCGGGGCAGACCAAGCGGACGTTCTTCTGGCTCCTGTTGCCCTCGATCGTCCTGCTCATCCTGATCAACGGCTACCCGCTGATCTACGCCGGCGTGCAGGCAACCCACGACGGCTCCCTCATCGACACCGGCAACTTCGTCGGCGTCGACAACTTCGCCACCGTCCTGTCTTCGCCCGCCTTCTGGAAGGCCGCACAGTTCACGCTGTGGTTCACGATCGTGGGCGTCTTCGGCTCCTGGCTGGTGGGCCTGGGCCTGGCACTGCTCCTGCGCACCAAGATCCCGGCGGGCGGCACCTTCAAGGTCCTGCTCCTCCTGCCCTGGGTGGTGCCGATCGTCGTGTCCTCCACCGCTTGGAACTGGCTCGTCGCCACCCCGGACAGCCTCATCCCCTCCATCTTCCGCAACCTCGGACTCGGCACACCGCTGTTCCTGGCCGACCCGCTCCTCGCCGCCGTCATGGTCATGGTCTTCAAGGTCTGGGTCAGCTTCCCCTTCATGATGATGATGATCTCCGCCGCCCTGGCCTCCGTGGACACCACCGTCTACGAAGCCGCCAGCATGGACGGCGCCAGCAAGTGGCAGCAGTTCACCCAGATCACCCTGCCGATGATCGCCCGCTCCACGTACATCAGCTGGATCCTGATGACGATCTTCTGCGTCAACGACTTCCCCACCATCTACCTGCTCACCGGCGGCGGCCCCGTCGACGCCACGACCTCCCTCGTGGTCCTGGCCTACCGCAGCGTCTTCCAGGACTTCCAGACCGGTCCCGGCGTCGCGATCGCCTTCCTTATGACCCTCACCCTCGTCGTCGTGTCGGTCTTCCTGTACCGCCAGATCCGAAAGTCGAGCGTCGAATAATGAGCGCAGTACTCCACGCCCACCCCGAATCCGGACCCGCACTCGGTGTCGCGGGACCCGAGAAATCGCGCCGCGTCCTCTCCGAAGCAGGCATGCGCGGACGCTGGTGGCGGTTCGTCCTGATCCTTGCCATTACTGCGATCGTCCTCGTCCCGATCATGGTCACCGTCATCCTGGCCCTCACCCCGGGTCCGAACAGCACCGCTACCGGCCTGACGCTGGAAAACATCACCGGTGTCTTCTCCAAGACCCTCGCCAGCACCTGGTTGACCAACAGCCTCGTCACCACGCTTTCCACGGTGATCGTCGCCGTCGCCGTGGCCGCACCCGCCGGGTACGTCCTCTCCCGCGGCCGCTCGAAAGCCGTCTCCGGCTACTCCCTGCTGCTGTTCGTTATGCAGTCGCTGCCGATCATCACCTCGGTGGTGCCGCTGTTCATCCTCTTCGCAGGCATGGGACTCGTGGACAATCTGCTCGGCCTGATCATCATCTACGTCGGCTCGACAATGACCGTGGCCACGTGGATGATGGCGGCATACTTCGATTCCATCCCGGTCAGCCTCGAGGAGGCCTCGTGGATCGACGGCTGCTCCGTGTTCGGATCGTTCACGAAGGTGGTGCTGCGCAACTCCCTGCCCGGCATCCTGTCCACCGCGATCTTCGCCTTCCTCCTGGCCTGGAACGACTATCTCGTCGCGATCGTGTTCCTGCGCTCCAACGAGATCTTTACCCTGCCGGTGGGCGTGCAGTCCTTCTTCCAGCAGAACATGACCGACTGGTCCGGCGTCATGGCCCTCGCCGTCGTCATGATGCTCCCGCCCATCATCGTTTTCGCCACGCTGAACAAGTACTTCAGCGTCGGCGGCATCGGCGGATCCCTCGCCGGACGATAACCGAACCTTTTCACGCAACTGACAACGCAAAGGAAAACCATGTCTTACTCCATCCAGCTGTACACCCTGCGCAATGCCATCCAGGAAGACCTGCCGGGCACCATCAAGAAGGTTGCCGAGATCGGTTACACGCAGGTTGAACCTTACAATTTCGTGGCCACGGCGAAGGAGCTCGGCGCCGCGTTGAAGGAGAACGGCCTCACGGCCCCGTCCGGCCACGCGCCGCTGCTGAGCCAGGACCAGGACGAGATCTTCGCCGCCGCCAAGGAACTGGGCATCTCCACGGTCATCGACCCGTACCTGCCTGCCGAGCACTGGCAGAACGCCGGGGACATCCAGGCCACCGCTGCCAAGCTCAACGCCGCAGCCAAGAAGGGCGCCGAATACGGCATCCGCGTCGGCTACCACAACCACGCCTGGGAACTGGAGTCCATCATCGAGGGCCAGACAGCCCTGGAGTACTTCGAAGGCCTCCTCGACCCGGAACTGGTCCTGGAAGTGGACACCTACTGGGCATCCGTCGGTGGCCAGAACCCGGTGGAACTGCTCGCCCGCCTCGGTGACCGCGTGAAATTCATCCACATCAAGGACGGCCCCGGCACCACCGACACCAAGGCCCAGCAGCCTGCCGGCCAGGGCACCATCCCGGTGCTCGACGTCGTTGCTGCCGCCACGTCCCTGGAAGTGGGCGTCGTGGAGTTCGACGACTACGCCGGAGACATCTTCGAAGGCATCGCCCAGAGCCTCGCCTTCCTCCAGAACAACGCAGCACAGGACGTGAACGCATGAGCGCCGCAACGCACCAGTCCACCCCATCCGCCCGCCGGGGACCCGTTGGCGTCGCCGTCATCGGCGCGGGCAACATCAGCAAGGCCTACCTGGACAACCTGACGGTCTTCCCGGACCTGAAGGTCCACGTCATCGCGGACCTGTTCGAGGAAGCCGCGGAGGCACGGGCCAAGGAGTACGGCATCCCCGAGTTCGGTTCGCCGGAGCTGGCGCTCAACCATCCCGACGTCGAGATCATCGTGAACCTGACCATCCCGGCCGCGCACGTCGAGGTGGCCACGGCCGCCGTGAACGCCGGCAAGCACGTCTGGACCGAGAAGCCGTTCTCCCTGGACCGCGAATCCGGTTTGGCCCTGTTGAAGACGGCCGACGCGGCGGGGATCCGCCTGGGCTGCGCACCGGACACCTTCCTGGGCGCCGGACTGCAGACCGCCCGAAGGATCATCGAACGCGGCGACATCGGCACCCCGCTGACCGCCCTGACCATGTTCCAGACCCCCGGCCCCGAATCCTGGCACCCGAACCCGTCCTTCCTCTTCGCCCACGGCGCAGGCCCGCTCTTCGACATGGGCCCGTACTATGTCACCGCCCTGGTCCAAGCGTTCGGCTCGGTCCGCAAGGTCGCCGCCGTCGGATCCAAAGCCAAGGACGTCCGCGTGGTCGGTTCCGGACCCAAGGCCGGCGAGGAATTCCCCGTCGAGGTCCCCACCCACGTCTCGGCCATGCTGCAGTTCGAAGGGGGCGCGTCCTCGCACAGTGTCTTCAGCTTCGAATCCCCCCGCCTGCGGATGGGCTTCGTGGAGATCACCGGCACCGAGGGCACCCTCGAGCTGCCGGATCCGAACTACTTCGACGGCGACCTCAAGCTCTGGCGCGCCGGGGCCGAGGAAGCGGAAATCATTCCCGCGACGGGACCGGTCAACGGCCGCGGGATGGGCGTGCTGGACATGGCCCGGTCCCTGCGCGCCGGTGTCCCGCACCGCGCCCAGGGAGCCCTGGCCTACCACGTGGTAGATACCCTGGTCTCCATTTCCGAGTCCGCCGAAACCGGCACCTTTGTAGGCGTCGACAGCTCCGCCGTGACCTCCCAGGCCCTCCCCGAGGACTGGGACCCGATGGCCGCCACCCTCTAGGAATCCCTCATGACCAGCTCCGCCCCTACCC
>NZ_JBYSXD010000043.1:0-42877 GCF_058781865.1 Arthrobacter sp. FW306-1B-F12A | reverse complement strand
GCGGTCACCCGCCGCGCGGCCAGAATCCTGGATCTAGCGGACGCCCTGCTGGGCGAATTTGAGGACGTCGGAAGCGTTGGACTTGTCCACGATGGTGGGACCGGTCAGAACGGGCTGGCCGCCGCCGAGCTTGAAGCCGCCGCGCTTGGCCTGCCACAGGGAGTCAACGGACATGTAGCCCTGGAGCCACGGCTGCTGGTCCACGGTGAAGATCACAGAGCCGTCCACGATTTTCTGGGCGAGGTCCGCGTTCAGGTCGAAGCTGGCCACCTTTGCAGAGCTGCTGGCGTCCGTGACGGACTTGAGGAGCGTGAGGGTGATCGGCGCGCCCAAGCCGATGATGACATCTGCATCCTTGGCTGCCTGGAGCTTCGCAGTAGCGGTGGACTGGACCGCAGTCATGTCCTTGCCATCGACGTAAAGGATTTCCGTTCCAGGCACTTTCGCCTTGACACCGGCACACCGTGCCTCAAGGCCAACGTGGCCTTGCTGCTGGATCACGCAGACCGGGTGCTTGAAGCCTTGCGATGCAAGCTTGGTTCCGACGGCCTCGCCAGCGAGCTTCTCGTTCGAGCCGAAGTGGGTGAACGCGCCGAGCTGTGCCGAGACGCCTTCACCGGCGTTGAGGCTCACTACGGGGATACCGGCATCGGTTGCTTTCTTAAGGACGTCCTTGAGGGCATCCGGCGTGGCGAGCGTGACGGCTATGCCGTCAACCTTTTGGTCGATAGCCTGCTGCACGAGCTGGGCCTGGCGGCCAGCTTCGGGGTCGCTTGTGTACAGGAGGTCAACATTGTCCTTCGCGGACGCTTCCTCAGCGCCCTTACGGACGATATCCCAGAATGTATCGCCTGCCGCCGCGTGGGTGATGAGGGCGACTTTCATACGCGGAGTGCTGACGGCTTGACCGCCGCCGGCGGCGTTACCGCTGTCAGCTGGCTTCCCGCCCGTGCTGGAACAAGCGCTTAGAGCCATCATCGGAACGACGGCCGCAACGAGTGCCGCCTTCCGCCAGGAAAACTTCTTCACGATTTATCTCCTTTGATTGGGGTTGTGGCCCTGCCACTCTGCAGGAGCTCAAAGCCCTCTACACAGATCATGGTGACTCGCCTCACAGATGTCAATACTTTGTCCTGACATTAGGATGTTTTTACGTGAGATGGTCACGTGATCTCGCGGGGAACACCGTTCAGATCGGGGCTACGGGGCGGGCCGAGACGTGGTGCTTCGCACCACCAGGACGGGATCGATCAAGGTCTGCTGGGGCCTGAGGGCCGGATCCTGAATCCTGGCGAGCAGCCTGTGCGCAACATCAACCCCGACAAGGTCGCTTCGGTTGTCGACGGAAGTGATGTCCAAGTACCTCGACTTTGCCAGCGGGGAATTGTCGTAGCCGATCACAGAAATGTCGTTGGGCACGCGAAGGCCCCTGGCCTTGAGGACGGCAAAGGCGCCTACGGCCATGGTGTCGTTGGCCGCGAAGATCGCCGTCGTGTCCGGGTGGTGGTCCAGCAGCCAAGAAGCCGCGGCGTAGCCGTCCTCCTCCGAAGTACCTTGGGACTCGGCAATCAGGAGTTCGACGCCGGCCGACTGGATCTGCCGTCGGAAACCGGCACGCCGATGGGCTGACGCGCCGTCGGACCCTGAGAGATGGCCGATGCGGGTATGGCCCAGCTCCAGCAAGTGGCTCGCGGCCAGGCCGCCTCCGGCGTCGTCGTCGTTGGTAATGAGGTCGGCGCCGCTCGGCACCCCCATGCGCCATCCGGCCACCACCGTGGGTACCCATGTCCGCGCCAGCATAGGCTCGCTCGGTTCCGCCGCGATCACCAGGGCATCAATGTGCATGGCGAGGAGGCCGTCCGTGGCTTCTTTGATGCGGTGCTCGCCAGGCCGGGAGTCGGCCAGCATGACGTGGTATCCGCGATCGGAGAGGACGGATTCCATGCCCCTCAGCAGGTCCACGAACCAGAGGTTCCGGTAGTCGTCGATCACCAGGCCGATGCTCTTCGTCCGATTGCTCGCCAGGGTGGTCGCGGCCCGGCTGGGCCGGTAGCCCAACTCCGATATTGCGGCCTGGACGGCTTCGCGGCGCTTGTCGCTGACCCTCGCCGGCGCTTGGAGGACCAAGGACACCAACGACGGCGAGACGCCGGCTAGCTTGGCAACGTCGTAGATGGTGGGGCGGCGGGTTTTTGGACTGCTGGCACTCATGGTTCGGGAACCTTTCTCCTTTGCTGTCAAGGGTATTCGCAAGACATTGACAGGACATACTCACATGATTACGCTGTAAGTCCAGTGCTAAATTGTAGCGCTCCAAAATGCCCCGGTGTGCTCGACACCCAGGCTGAATTTCGAAGGAGAAATCAATGGCTGAGAGCCTAGGGGTCGCCGTCATCGGCGCAGGAATGGCCGGCAAGGCACACGCGGCGGCCTACCGCACAGCGTCTGCCCTTTACAGCCCCGTGCTTCCGCCGGTGCGCCTCGTGTCGATCGGCGACGTGAACCCGGAGTTCGGGTCCCTCGCTGCCCGGCGTTTCGGCTACGAACGCAATGACACCTCATGGCAGGCGATCGCGGAAGCGGACGATATCGACGTCGTGAGTGTCGTCATCGCGAATTCCCTTCACCGCGAGGTGGTCGAGGGACTCCTGGCCGCAGGGAAGCACGTCCTCTGCGAGAAGCCGCTGAGCGACTCGATCGAGGACGCCCGGGCCATGGCGGACGCAGCCCGCAACGCTTCCAGCATCGCGCGCATCGGCTTCACGTTCCGCCGCACACCGGGCATCGCCTACATCCGCGACTTGATCCGCACCGGCGTCCTCGGCAAGGTGCTGCACTTCAGCGGCCGCTACTGGACCGACTACGGCTTCAGCCCTTCCGCTCCCATGAGCTGGCGCTACAAGGGGGGTCCCGGCTCCGGTGCGCTGGCCGACGTCGGAAGCCACCTGGCCTACGTCTCCGAGTTCCTGTGCGGCGACATCACGTCCATCAGCGGCGGTCGCCTGAGCACCGTCATCGACAAGCGCCCTGTGCCCCTTGGCGCGGTCATGGGCCACGACCACGCCGCTGTCAGCGACATCTTCGAGGCCGTAGAGAACGACGACTACGCTGCTTTCAACGCAGCATTCGAGAACGGCGCGGGCAGCTTCGAAGTGTCCCGCGTTGCAGCCGGCCACGCCAACAGCCTCAACTTCGAAGTGTTCTGCGAAAACGGTGCGGCGAAGTTCGACCAGCGCCGCCCCTCCGAAATCCAGCTCTTCCTCAACGATGGCTCCGGCAACGAGAGCGGCTACCGCCAGGTCATCCTCGGCCCGGGCCACCCCTACATCGCCGGCGGCCTCGCCATGGACGCCCCCGAAGTGGGCTTCGGGCAGAACGACGCCTTCGGTTACCAGGCCCGGGCGTTCCTCGAGGAGGTCGCCGGACTTCCGGAATCCGAGTCACTCCCCCGCTGCGCCACGTTCGACGAAGGCGTCCGCAACATGGAACTGCTCGGCGCCGTCACCGAATCCGCACTCAACAACGGAAAGACCATCACGCTATGAAACTCGGCGTCTACAACGCAATCCTGCACGACAGGCCGCTTCCCGAGGCCTTGAAGGTCATCGCGGACCTGGGTCTGACGGGCATCGAGATCAACACCGGCGGCTTCCTCCCCGCGGTCCACGTCCCCACCTTCGACGACATTCTTGTCTCGGATGCCGCCCGCGACGACTACCTCGCGATCTTCGAGGGGACCGGCGTCGCGATCGCAGGACTGAACTGCAACGGCAACCCCTTGCACCCCAAGCGCGAGATCGGCGAGAAGCATGCCGAGGACATCCGCCGTTCCATCCGGCTTGCAGAGCGCCTCGGCCAGAACCGGGTAGTGACCATGTCCGGCCTGCCCGGGGGCGAGCCGGGAGCCACCACAGTGAACTGGGTGGTCAATGCCTGGAACTCGGCGGCCTTGGATGTACTGGACTACCAGTGGGACGTCGCGGCGAAGTTCTGGCGCGAGACAGACCGACTGGCCGCGGACCATGGCGTCAAGGTGGCCCTCGAGCTGCACCCGCAGAACATCGTGTTCAACACCGCAGATGTCCACAAGCTCATCGAACTCACGGGCGCCACCCACGTCGGCGTCGAACTGGATGCCTCGCACCTGTTCTGGCAGCAGATGGATCCAGTAGCCGTGGTCCGCGAACTCGGACCCCTGGTCTTCCAGGCAGCCGCGAAAGACGTGCGCATCAACACCGCGAACGCAGCCCTCTACGGGGTGCTCGACAACAGCTTCCGCCGGCTCTCCCCGGAGGAAAGCCGCACCAACCTCGGCGGCGACGAATGGGCCAACGAGTGGCCCAAGAACTCCGCGTGGGACTTCGTTGCCCTCGGCCGCGGGCACGACACCGCCTACTGGACCGAGTTCCTGCGTGCCCTCTATGAAGTGGACCCGAACATGCTTGTCAACATCGAGCACGAAGACACTTCCCTCGGCCGGATCGAAGGACTCGAAGTGGCAGCCAAGGTCCTGCGGGATGCCGACGCAGCGCTGGAAGCGTCGCTGAAGGTGACGGCGTAGGGGGTTCCTCGCTAGCCGGTTCACCGAACCACAGAGGAGGGCCTCATCCGAGATGGGGCCCTCTTGTGTTGGCCTGCAGGGCTCTCTATTCCCACCCTTGTTACACTGGATGATGAATCCATAAAATAGTCAAGCAAAGACTCGTGGTGTGGGCCAGGAAGGCAATCATGGAAGAGTTCGCGGATTTCCGGGCACCGCTATACGAGGTGAAGGCCAATCTGTTCAAGGGGCTGGCCCACCCGGTCAGGATCCGGGTACTGGAGCTGCTGTCGGCCGCGCCCGAAGTGTCGGTGACAGAGCTTCTGGCCGCAACGGGCCTGGAGGCCTCGCACCTGTCCCAGCATCTGTCAGTGCTGCGCCGATATCACCTGGTCAAGGGAGAACGACGGGCACTGCAGATGTTCTACACCCTCGCTTACCCGCAGGTTGCAGAACTCCTCTCCGTGGCCAGACTGCTGCTCAACGACATTCTGCACACCACCCGGGCGCAGCTTGAGTCCTCAGAGGCGGCTGCATCCGCGTCAGCCGCAGCCAGCACCCGGTGAAGGCCCTGGTGGCGGTCCGGGCTTTGCTTCCCGGGCGGCAGGATTACACGCTGTTGCCGCGTACCTGGAAAGGAGACTTGGTTGCCGGGGTCACGGTCGGCATTGTCGCACTGCCGCTGGCCCTGGCATTCGGTGTCAGCTCCGGCGCGGGTGCGGCCAGCGGATTGATCACCGCGGTGATCGCCGGCGTGATCGCGGCCGTCTTCGGTGGTTCCAACATCCAGGTCTCCGGACCCACCGGCGCCATGGTCGTGGTTCTGGGCCCGGTCATCGCCGCCCACGGGCTCGGGGCGCTGGCCGCGGTCTCGGTCCTTGCCGGGGTGATAGTGGTGGCCGCGGGGCTACTCAAACTCGGGCGGGTCGTGACGCTCCTGCCCTGGCCGGTGATCGAGGGCTTCACCGTCGGAATCGCGGTAATCATTTTCCTGCAGCAGGTCCCTGCCGCGTTCGGCACCAAGCCGGGCCCCAGCAGCAACGCCGTCATCTCTGCCGCCCAGGCCATCGGCACCGTGTCCCCTGCCTCGGTTCTTGCCCCGGCTGCCCTGGTGGCTCTGGTGGCGGTGATCATGATTGCGTCACCGCGGATCCACCCCCGGATCCCGGGCTCGCTCATCGCGATCATCATTGCCACTGTGGCCGCGCAGTTCCTCGACCTGCCTGTGACCCGGATCGGTGCGCTGCCAGATTCCCTGCCGGCGCCGATGATCCCCTCCCTGGACCTGGCGACGATCACCGCGCTGGCCGAGTCGGCGGCTACGATCGCGGCCCTGGCCGCGATCGAGTCGCTGCTCTCGGCACGGGTCGGGGCGTCGATCTCCGATACCGGCCCCTATGACGCGGACCGTGAGCTCCTGGGCCAGGGCCTCGCGTCCGTCGCGTCCGGATTCTTCGGCGGCATGCCGGCCACTGGTGCCATCGCCCGCACAGCGGTCAACATTCGTTCCGGGGGCCGGACACGCCTTGCCGCCATTACCCATGCGCTGGTCCTGCTTGCCGTGGTGTACCTGGCCACCGGCCCGGTTTCCCGCATCCCCCTTGCTGCCTTGGCCGGGGTCCTGATGGTCACCGCGACTCGCATGGTCTCCCTCAAGACGCTGCGCAGCGTGATCGGATCGACCCGCGCCGACACGGTCGTGTTCTTCGTCACCGCACTGATCACCGTTTCCTTCGACCTGATCGAGGCCGTGGAGATCGGGATCGCCGTCGCTGCATTCTTCGCCTTGCGTGCTTTGGTCCGGTCCAGCGGTGTGCACCGGGAAGAAATCCCCGGCCCGGTCCACGAAGGGGACGAGCACATCGCCGTGTTCCGGCTCGACGGGGCACTATTCTTCGCCGCTGCCGAGCGCGTCCTGGAGCGGGTCAGCGCCATCCGGAACGTCGACGTCGTGATCATCCGCATGTCGCAGCTGCAGATCCTGGACGCAACCGGTGCCAGAACCATCACAGACATCGTCCAGGCCCTGGAACGCCGCGGAATCACCGTGCTGATCAAAGGGATCCAGGAACGCCACCTTCGGCTCGTCACCCAGGTGGGGGTCCTGGACTCCCTTCGCCACCACAAACACCTCTTCACCGAACTGGGCCCAGCCGTCGAACACGCCCGAAGCCACGTCGCCCGCGCCGCCAGCGCACGCAACCCCGGCAAGACCCCGTAAACCGGTCCAGCCGCGGCCGCCCTTATTGGACCTTCGCGATGTATTTGCCCATGGTTTCCAGCTGGTAGCGGGACACCTCGTTGGCGTTGTCGTCCTCGGCGAAGACGCTGGACACCATGACGGTGTTGTCCTTGTCCAGGAAGCCGATTTCCTTGAGTCCGCCGAAGAACTCGTCCCAGTTGACGTCGCCGTCGCCGATCTTGAGGTGCTGGTGGACGCGCACGGCGTTTCCCGGCGGGTTGGTGATGTAGCGCAGCCCGTGGGAGGCGTGGTGGTCCATGGTGTCGGACACGTGGACCAAGCGCAGCTTGTCCCCCGCGGCCCGCATGATGTCGAGCGGCTTGTTGCCCATGTGAAACGTGTGGGAGGCAACGTAGACCATGCCGATGTTGGGCGAATTCACGCCACGGATGACACGCAGCGCGGCGAGTCCGTCCTCCACGAAGTCGTCCGGGTGCGGGTCGATGAGGACGTCCAGGCCTTCGCGCTCGATAATCGGCAGCAGCTCTTCCATGGAACGGTAGAAGGCCCTTTCGGACTCCTCCGCCTTTTCCGGGCGGCCGCTGAATTCGGTATTCATCGTCTGCACGCCAAGATCGACCGTGATCTGGATGGCGCGCTTCCAGTAACGGACAGCGGCCTCACGGGCGTCTTCGTCCGGTCCGGACCAGCGCAGCACCGGGAGCACCGAGGCGATCTCGACGTCGGCGTCCTTGCAGGCTTTCTTCAGCTGGCCGACCAATTCGTCGTCGGCCTTCGGGTGGTTGAAGAACGGGATGAAGTCCGCGTGCGGGGTCAGCTGGAGGTATTTATACCCGAGATCGGCGGCCAGCCGCGGAAACTCCAGCAGGCCGTGGCTGTGGTGGAACGGGGTGGGATCGAGGGCAATCTTCATGGCCACTCCTACTTGTACAGCTCAGGCTTGGTGTTGAGCTGTACCGCGACCTTCTCGCCCGACTTCTGGGCCTCAACGCCGGCTTCGCAGCACGCAGCGGTGGCATAGCCGTCCCAGGCGGTGGGGCCGCCGATTTCGCCGCGGCGGGCGGCGTCAACCCAAGCCTGGACCTCGACGTCGTACGCGGCACCGAAGCGCTCTTCGAAGCCGGGCGTGACCTTGCCGCCCCAGCGGCCCGCGCTGCGGACGTAAGGACCGCCGTCGCCACCGATGCTCACGATGCCGTCCTCGAAGGAGGCCTGGGTGGCCACTTCGTAGCCGAACTTCGCGTTCACATAGATTTCGACGTCGGCCAGGACGCCGGACTCGGTCTCGATCAGGACGTGCTGGGGATCGTGCTGGCCGTTCGGGGCGTTGCGCGTCGCCTTGCCCAGGCGGACCTGCACGGAGGTGATTTCCTCACCGGTGAAGAAGCGGATGGCATCGAATTCGTGGACCACGGAGTCGTTGATGAGCATCTCGTTGGTGAAGCCCTGAGGAGTGTCCGGGTTGCGGTGCTGGTGGTGGAGCATGAGCAGCTCGCCGAGTTCACGATCGCGGATCACGGAACCCAAGGCGGCGTATTCGGCGTCGAAGCGGCGCATGAAGCCCACCTGGATGCGCTTGTGGCCGGTTGCCGTTTCGGCCTGGACAACCTTCCACGCGCTCTCGGCATCCGGGGTGAGCGGCTTCTCGCAGAGGATCGGGAAGTCCTTCTCCAGTGCCTTGTACAGGATTTCCTCGTGCAGGAAACCGGGCGTCGCGATCAGCACGGCGTTGACGTCGCCGTTGTTGAGGGCCTCATCGGCGCTGGCGAGGGCGACGGCGCCGTCGATCCCTGCGATGGCGGCCTGCGCACGGGCGAGGTCGACGTCGACGACGGCGGCCACCTCGGCGCCGTGGATGCGGGTGCTGAGCCGCTTGATGTGGTCGGCGCCCATGCGGCCTGCGCCGATGACGGCCACGCGGAGAATGTCAGTCATTGTTTCTGTCCTTGGTTGTTTGTGCTTGAGAGGCAGCGTTAGTTGACAACCGTGCGGGAGCCGCACGAGAGCAGGTAGTTGCGGGTGCGCTTGGCGATGGGCATGGGTACGTCGAAGGCCACGGGGTACATGTCCTGTTCCACAATGCCAAAGATCGGGCGGTTAAGTCCTTCAACGGCTTCGATGACGGCGCGAAGATCCGGCAGTCCGTTCGGCGGTTCGGTCATGACGCCGGCCAGGTTGGCTGCCGCCCAGGTCATGTTTTCCTCATTGACCTTCTTCAGGACATCCGGGTTGATCTGCTTCAGGTGCAAGTAGCCGATGCGGTCCGGGTAATTCTTGATCAGTTCCAGGCTGGAGGCTCCGCAGTATTCCGCGTGCCCGGTGTCCAGGCACAGGTTCAGGTACTGGGGATCGGTCTCGGCGAGCAGGTGCTCGATATCCGACTGGGCGCCGACGTGGGAATCTGCGTGGGAGTGGAATTGCTGCTTGAGGCCGAAGTCTTCCAGCAACACCTTGCCCATGCGGTTGTGGCCGGCGAACAGATCGTTCCACTGATCCTGGGACAGCTCCCCGCTCTCCACGGCCTCGCCGGTGACGTCGTCGCGCCACATCGCCGGAATGACCACGATGTGTTCGCCGCCCATGGCTGCAGTCAGCTCAGCCACCTTGCGTGCCGGCTCCCAGGCTTCCTCGTACTGTGCGGCACCGCGATGGAAGGCCGTAAAGACCGTTCCCGCCGTGACCTTGAGGTCACGCTGCTTGAGCTCCTCGGCGAGGCGGGCAGGGTCGTTCGGCAAGTATCCGTAGGGGCCCAGCTCGATCCACTTGTAGCCGGACTCAGCCACTTCGTCCAGGAAGCGTTCCCACGGGGTCTGCTTGGGGTCATCCGCGAACCAGACGCCCCAGGAGTCCGGGGCCGTGCCGATGATGAGTTTGTTCTCTGTCATTGCTCAATCCTTAACGTTGATTGCTCCCCACCGGGAGCCGCAGCCCAACTAACTCGCATTTGTTGTCGTTATGAGGGCCCAAAACGACATCTATTGCGAGTCAGTTGGGTGGGAGAGGTCAGCGGGTGGCGACTAGTTGGAGGGGAAGTTGTAGGAGGCGCCGGAGGCGTGGGTGGGTTCGGGCCAGCGCGAGGTGATGACCTTGCCGCGGGTGTAGAAGGAGACGCCTTCGGGGCCGTAGATGTGCTTGTCGCCGAAGAGCGAGGCTTTCCAGCCGCCGAAGGAGTGGTAGGCCACGGGTACCGGCAGGGGCACGTTGATGCCGACCATGCCCACGGTGACGGAGCGCTGGAACTTGCGGGCGTTGGCGCCGGAGGAGGTGAAGATCGCGGTGCCGTTGCCGTAGGGGTTGGAGTTGATCAGCTTGATGCCTTCATCGAGGTCCTCGACGCGGACGACGACGAGGACGGGTCCGAAGATTTCCTCGGTGTAGGCGGTCATTTCGGCCGTGACGTGGTCGATCACGGTGGGGCCGACCCAGAAGCCTTCTTCGTGGCCGGGGACCACCAAATCGCGGCCGTCCACGACCATCGCCGCGCCCGCGGCTTCGGCTTCGGTGACGATCCGCACGATGCGTTCCTTGGAAGCCGGGGTGATGACCGGGCCCATCTCGGCGTCGGACTCGGTGCCGTTCTTGACCTTCACGGCCAGCGCACGTTCTTCGACCTTCTTGACCAGCAGCTCCGCGGCGTCCCCGACGGCGACCGCGACCGAGATGGCCATGCAGCGTTCCCCGGCGGACCCGAACGCGGCCGCGGCCAGATGGTCCGCAGCGTTGTCCAGGTCGGCGTCGGGCATGATGATCGCGTGGTTCTTCGCCCCGCCCAGGGCCTGGACCCGCTTGCCATGCTTGGTGGCGGTTTCGTGGACGTACTTCGCGATCGGGGTGGAGCCGACGAAGGAGATCCCGTCCACGTCCGGGTGGGTCAGCAGCCCGTCGACGGTTTCCTTGTCCCCGTGCAGGACCTGGAACACACCGTCGGGCAGCCCGGCCTGCTTCCACAGCTTCGCCAGCAGCATCGAGGCGGAGGGATCCCGCTCCGAGGGCTTGAGGATGAAGGCGTTGCCGGTGGCGATCGCCATCGGCGCCATCCAGAGCGGCACCATGACGGGGAAGTTGAACGGGGTGATGCCGGCGACGACGCCGAGGGGCTCGCGGAAGGAGAACACGTCGATGCCGGTGGAGACCTGGTCCGAGTAGTCGCCCTTGAGCAGGGTCGGGATACCGCAGGCGAACTCGATCACTTCGAGGCCCCGGCCGATCTCGCCCTTCGCGTCGGAGATGACCTTGCCATGCTCGGCCGTGACCAGGGCGGCGAGCTCGTCCACGTGGGCAGCGACGAGTTCGCGGAACGTGAACAGCACGGCCGTGCGCTTGGCCAGGGAGAAATCGCCCCACTTCTCGGCCGCGGCCTTGGCTGCGGCAACGGTGGCGTCCAGGTCCGCCCGGTTCGCGAGCCGCAGCTGAGCGGTCACGGCCCCGGTGGCCGGGTTGTAGACCGGCTGGCTCCGGTCGCCTTCGCCGGCGGTTTCTACACCGTTGATGAAATGCTTGATGGTGGTCAGTGTGGTCGTCGTCGACATGTGCGGACTTCCTTGTCTGGTGCTTGAAGAGAGCTTGAGGGGGTCTAGCCGAGCAGCTTGCGCTGGCGGTTCTTGTGGTCTGTGTACGTCTGGTAGGCCTGCTGGGTGGATTCGAGTTCGGAGACCTGCGAAACGGGAACGTCCCACCAGGATTCGGAGCTCGGGGCGTCCAGCAGGGGGTCCGATTCGACGTGGATGACGATCGGTCCGCTGTCTTCCGGTGCTGCTTTCGCGTCGCGGATAGCTTGTTCGAGTTCGGCGATGACCTTCTCCCCCGGTTCGATCCGGATGACTTTTGCGCCGAGGGACTCGGCGTTGAGGGCCAGGTCGATGGGCAGGTTCTCGCCGGCGTCGAAGGAGTGTTGTTCCTTGTCCAGGACGCGGTACTGGGTGCCGAAGCGCTGCGAGCCCAGCGACTCGGAAAGCGAGCCGATCGAGGCGTAGCCGTGGTTCTGGATCAGGACCACGATCAGTTTGATGCGTTCGGCGACGGCGGTGACCAGTTCGGTGTGCATCATCAGGTAGGAGCCGTCCCCCACCATGACCACGACGTCGCGATCCTTGCCGTCTGCAGCGGCCTCGGCCAGGGCCGCGCGCTTGACGCCCAAGCCGCCGGGGATCTCGTAACCCATGCACGAGTAGGCATATTCGACGTGGTAGCCGAACGGATCCCGGACACGCCACATCTTGTGCAGGTCGCCCGGCAGGGAGCCGGCGGCGCAGATGACGACGTCCTGCTCATCCATGGCCCGGTTGGTGGCGCCGATGATCTCGTTCTGGGCCGGCAGCGGGGTGTGCCGGGTATCGAAGGCTTCATCCACGATGCCGTTCCAGCGCTTCTTCTCGGCCGCGATCGTTTGCTCGAGGTCCGCGCCGACACGGTAGCCGCCGAGGGCTGCGTTGAGCTTGACGAGGGCCTTGCGGGCATCGGCGACGATCGGCAGTACGGTGCCGTGCTTGTACGCGTCGATCGCGGCCACGTTGATGTTGACGAACTTCACGTCGGGGTTCTGGAAAGCAGTGCGCGACGCCGTCGTGAAGTCCTCGTAACGGGTACCGATGCCGATGATCAAGTCAGCCTCGGCAGCTAGGGCGTTCGCCGCCGTCGTGCCCGTGGAGCCGATGGCTCCGAGGGAGAACTTGTGGTCCCAGGGCAGGACGCCGACGCCGGCCTGGGTGTTGCCTACCGGGATGCCCGTCATTTCGGCGAACGTGGCGAGTTCCTCGTTGGCGAAGGCGTAGAGGACGCCGCCGCCGGCGATGATGAGGGGGCGCTTCGCGGCGCGGATGGCCTCGGCGGCGCGGCGGATGTCGTCGTCGTCGGCCTCGGGGCGGCGGATCCGCCACTCGCGCTCGGCCAGGAACTCCTCCGGGACATCCAAGGCTTCGGCCTGGACGTCCTGGGGCAGGGAAATGGTCACGGCACCGGTCTCGGCCGGGTCCGTCAGGACGCGCAGGCCGTGGTGGAAGGCCGAGAACAGCTGCTCGGGCCGGGACACCCGGTCGAAGAACTTGGACAGCGGACGGAAGGCGTCATTGACCGTGATGTCGTAGGCGTACGGCAGCTCGAGCTGCTGCAGCACGGGATCCGCGGCCCGGGTGGCGAAGGTGTCGGACGGCAGCAGCAGGACAGGCAGCCGGTTGGTGGTGGCCAGCGCCGCGCCGGTCAAGAGGTTCGAGGAACCCGGGCCGATCGAAGTGCTGATCGCGAACGTCTGGCGGCGGCGGGTATGCCGGGCATAGCCGACAGCCTGGTGCGCCTGGGCCTGCTCGTTGCGGCCCTGGTAATACGGCATGATGCTCGGATCGAGCTGCTGGTACTGCTTGAGGGCCTGCCCCACACCGGCGACGTTGCCGTGTCCGAAGATCCCGAAGGTGCCCGGGATCAGGCGTTCCCGGTACTCGCTCCCGCCGACGGTGTCCACCGTGTACTGCTTGGACAGGAACTCGACAACCGCCTGGGCGACCGTCATTCTGCGCGTTGACATTACTCTTACTCCGATACTTTCGCAGGTGTCTTCAGCAGCGCTGGCGTCTTCAAGAGCGAGGCGGCGGTGGCAACGGCCCCGGCCACGTCCCCGTCGGCCGGATACAAAAGGGTCCGTCCCACAGTCAATCCCTGGACCCCCGGCAGGGCAAGGGCGGCCTGCCAGCTCGCGAAGACCTCGTCCTGGCCCGCATCCGGATCCCCACCCAACAGGACCGTGGGCAGCGTGGTGGCCGCCATGACCCGTTCCATCTCCGCCACGACAGGCAGCTTCATCCACGTGTAGGCGCTCGTGGAACCCAGGCCTTCGGCAATCGCGATCGACTTGATCACGGCATCCGGGGAAAGGTCGTTGCGGACCCTGCCGTTCGCCTCGCGGACAGACAGGAAAGGCTCCACCATGGCGATCAGCTTGCGCGCCGCAAGGGAGTCCACCGCCTTGGCCGTGGCTTCCAGGATGTTGGCGGTGTCCGGGTCCCCGAGGCAGATCCGGGTGAGCATCTTTCCGCCGTCGGCGCCCAGGGCGTCCAGGGCGGCTGCGGTGTGACCCGTGAAACGGTCGTCGATCTCGTTGACCAGCCCCGCGAGGCCGCCGCGGTTCATCGAACCGAAGACAAGCTTGCCCTCAAGTGCCCCCAGCAGGAGCAGGTCGTCCATGATGTCCGGGCTCGCGAGCACACCGTCGACGGCGGGATTCGCCAAAGCGATCTGCAAGCGGTCCAGCAGAGTCCGGCGGTCAGCCATCGCTGTCGGATCCGAGCCGACGCTCAGCGCGCCGCGGGCCGGGTGGTCGGCCGCGACGATGAAGTTCTGGGTCCCGTACTTCAGCCCCGGGTGGCGGCGACGTGCGGCGGCGGCGCGGGCAACGGCGTCGGGATCTTCAAGCCGGATGGCACTCAGGTGCTCGTAACGGCGGGGGTCGTCATTGAAGCTCAACGTGTTGCTCCTTCGGAAACTGGCGCGTGGGAAGCTGCTGCGTCGGTGCCGGCGGGCGTCAGGCGGCCGCGTTCGGCGAGCAACGAGGTGACCTCCTCCGGCGTCGGCATCGCGTCCGCGCACGAGAGGCGTGAGGCGACAATCGCGCCGGCGGCGTTCGCGTAGTCCAGGACCTGGGCCAAAGGCCAGCCGGACAACAATCCGTGGCAGAAGGCCCCGCCGAAGGAGTCGCCCGCGCCCAGGCCGTTGACGGTCTCCACCGGGACCGGCGCGGAAACGACGCGTTCGGTACGGGTCTTGGCCATGACGCCTTCGGGGCCGAGCTTGACGACCGCGATCTCGACGCCGGCCGCGAGGAGGCGATCAGCCTGCTCGTCCGGGGTTCCTTCACCCACGGCGACAGCGCATTCCTTGTCATTGCCGATGGCCACCGTGACGTGCGGCAGGATCTTGGCGACCTCGGCCCGGGCCTCGTCCTCGGAAGCCCAGAACATCGGCCGGTAGTCCAGGTCCAGGATGGTGTATTGGCCCTCTTTGAGTCCGGTGCGGGGGCGCGCTTCGTGGGCCGCGAGGTGGGCCGAGCGGCTCGGTTCCTGGCAGAGACCGGTCACGGTGGACCAGAAGATGCCGGCGTCCTTGATGGCCTCCAGGTCCAGTTCCTCGGCCTTGATCTGCAGGTCCGGCGCCGTCGGGAAACGGCCGTAGAAGTAGAGCGGGAAATCGTGCGGAGGCTGGATCGCGCAGAACGTGGCCGGGGTCTGAAGGCCCGGCACCGGGGTGACGAACACGTCGTCGACCTTGAACTTGCGCAGTTCGCGGTGCAGGTAAATGCCGAAAGGGTCATCACCGGTGCGCGTAATCACGCCGGATCGGCGGCCGTGGCGGGCGGCGGCAACGGCCACGTTGGACGGCGAGCCGCCCAGATACTTGCCGAAGGACTGCACGTCCTCCAGTCCCACACCGATGTCGTTCGGGTAGATATCAACGCTGATGCGCCCGATGGTGAGCAGTTCGTGGGTCACGGTGATCGCGGACCTTTCTGTAGTGAACTCTTCTTGCGGGACGGTGAGAGCTCCAGTGCTTTTGCCGGCCCGCAGTGAGCGGGGCCACAACCACTACTTTGCACCAGAATTCATGTCCTGTCAAAGGTTTGTACTGACATATTTACAACGAAACGTAATAGCCTAAACTGCGCAGTGATATGGACCTAAATCCGCTCCAAAACGCTGAGTTACCGCGCGGGAACGGCAAGTTCGCCGGTGACATACTGGGCCCTGCCGAAGCCAAAGGACCAGTCATCGGCAGTGTTTTCGACGTACCCCAGGAAGACATCCTCCCCAGGGACGCCGATCTCGCCGAGCTGGGCGGCGATGGCAGCGAACAAGGACTGCTTGGCTTCGCGACTTCGACCGCCCTGGGTGAAGATCTGGATCATGACCACGCCGGAACTTCGCTCGAAGCCGAGTCCGGCATCCTGAGCAACAATCTGGCCCTGGGGATGCTCGGTGATGATGTGGAAGTAGTCGCGCTCGGGGATGCCGTACTCGGCAAGGATGGCGTCGTGGATTCGCTTACTGAGTTCACCGAGCTGCTCCGGCGTACGGCCTTCGTTGACGTCAATGCGGACGAGGGGCATCTGCTCTCCTTCGATAGTTTGTCCTGACATACTAACAAACTATCGAATCGCGCCACAAGCTCTAGCGACAATGACGCCCCTCCCCACCGACGCGCCCGGACCCCAACGGTTAAACAACGACGGCGCCCGTCACCTTCACGTGGAAGGTGACGGGCGCCGCCGTACTTCAATCGCGCGGAAACCCTGCGCGGGTTGTGCTAGAGGGCTGCGAAGACCTCGCGGAGGAGCTTGGCGGTCTCGGACGGCGTCTTGCCGACCTTCACGCCTGCAGCTTCGAGAGCTTCCTTCTTGGCCTGTGCCGTACCCGCGGAACCGGAGACGATGGCGCCTGCGTGGCCCATGGTCTTGCCCTCGGGGGCGGTGAAGCCTGCAACGTAGCCGACAACCGGCTTGGTGACGTTTGCCTTGATGAAGTCGGCTGCGCGCTCTTCGGCGTCGCCACCGATTTCGCCGATCATGACGATTGCCTTGGTCTCCGGGTCAGCCTCGAAAGCCGCCAGGGCGTCGATGTGGGTGGTGCCGATGACGGGGTCGCCACCGATGCCGATCGCGGTGGAGAAACCGAGGTCACGCAGTTCGTACATCATCTGGTAGGTCAAGGTACCGGACTTGGAGACCAAGCCGATGGGGCCCTTGCCCGTGATGTTTGCCGGGGTGATGCCAACCAGGGCTTCGCCCGGGGTGATGATGCCGGGGCAGTTCGGGCCGATGATGCGGGTGATCTGCTTGCCGTCAGCGTCCACCGTGGCCTGGGCGAGTGCCCAGAACTCGGCGGAGTCCTGAACCGGCACGCCTTCGGTGATGACAACAACCAGGCCGATTCCTGCTTCGATGGCTTCAACTACGGCGGCCTTGGTGAATGCCGGCGGAACGAAGACGATCGAGACGTCGGCGCCGGTCTCCGCAATGGCTTCCTTGACGGTGCCGAAGACGGTGATTTCCTTGTTGCCGTGCAGCACCGTGGTGCCGGCCTTGCGGGCGTTGACGCCGCCGACGATGTTGGTGCCGGCCTTGAGCATCAGGGCGGTGTGCTTGGTGCCTTCGCCGCCGGTGATGCCCTGGACGATGACCTTGGAGTCCTTGTTGAGGTAGATAGACATAGTCTTGCGTCCCTTACTTCGCTGCGTTGGCGAGCTCGGCGGCCTTGTCGGCGCCCTCGTCCATGGTGGCTGCCAGGGTAACCAGCGGGTGGTTGGCCTCGGCCAGGATGCGGCGGCCCTCTTCGACGTTGTTGCCATCGAGGCGGACAACCAGCGGCTTGTTGGCATTGGAGCCAAGCTCGGCCAGTGCACCGACGATGCCCTTTGCCACAGCGTCGCACGCGGTGATGCCACCGAAGACGTTCACGAATACGCTCTTGACCTGCTCGTCACCAAGGATGACGTCCAGGCCAGCGGCCATGACCTCAGCGGAAGCTCCACCGCCGATGTCCAGGAAGTTGGCCGGCTTGACGTTGCCGTGGTTCTCGCCTGCGTAAGCGACGACGTCGAGGGTGGACATCACAAGACCGGCGCCGTTGCCGATGATGCCGACCGAGCCGTCAAGCTTCACGTAGTTGAGGTCCTGAGCCTTGGCCTTGGCCTCGAGCGGGTCGGCTGCGTCCTTGTCCTCAAGTTCACCGTGGTGAACGTGGCGGAAGCCGGCGTTCTCGTCGAGCGAGACCTTGCCGTCAAGGGCAACGATGTCGCCAGCGCCGGTCTTGACCAAGGGGTTCACCTCAACAAGGGTTGCATCTTCCTTCTTGAAGACGTCCCAGAGCTTCAGGATGACGGAAGCAACCTTGCCACGCAGTTCTTCGGAGAAACCGGCAGCGGCGACGATTTCGTCGGCCTTGGCCTGGTCGATACCGACGGCGGGATCGATCGCGACCTTGGCGAGAGCCTCGGGGCGCTCAACAGCAAGCTGCTCGATTTCCATGCCGCCTTCAACCGAGCACATGGCCAGGTAGTTGCGGTTGGCCCGGTCCAGCAGGACGGAGAAGTAGTATTCCTCAGCAATGTCGGCGCCCTGGGCGATCATGACCTTGTTGACGGTGTGGCCCTTGATGTCCATGCCAAGGATGTTGGTAGCGTGTTCAAGCGCTTCGTCAGCGGACTTTGCGACCTTGACACCGCCGGCCTTGCCACGGCCACCGACCTTTACCTGCGCCTTGACGACGGTTACGCCGCCGATGCTCTCGGCAGCAGCCTTTGCTTCTTCAGGAGTGTGCGCCACGATGCCGGCGAGCACGGGTACACCGTGCGCTTCGAACATATCGCGCGCCTGATATTCAAACAGGTCCACGGTTTAGTGTCCTTCTACGTCGAAGTAGTTTCTGTACAGCCGGAAACCACGGTGACCGCGAAAACCGGCTGCGGATAGGTGCGCATCGAACGGCCGCCAAGCGGCCGGTCACATTGCGCAAGTTCCTCTCGAACTTTAGCCCCCCGGGGAGGCCAGCCGGTTCTACAGTACCTGTTAAGTGAGTAAGCACACACTTCTATCGACCGTAGAAAAACCCCTATATGACGCGGTTTTCCGGCTTCAAGAGCCGCTACGAATCCAGTTTGGTCAGCGGCGCGTAACGCAAGAGCAGCCGTTTCTCGCCGACGTCGAACTTCACCTTCGCCACGGTCTTGTCCCCGGCGCCTTCGACGCCGATCACGGTGCCGTTGCCGAAGCTCGTGTGGTTCACTTTGTCCCCCACGACGACGGCGACCACTTCCTTTTGCGGCTGGACACGATTGCGTACGACGGCGGCCGGCACGTCCGCGTTGAAGCCCGCCGTATCGCTGGCTGCGGCCCCGCGCGAGGTTCCAGCACCCCAGAAGGAGCCCCCGTAACGCCCGGAACCGATGGGGGCGTTCCCCCAGCCGCTCACTTGGCGGGAGGTGCCCTCGCGTTTCCACTCCACGAGACCGGTAGGGATCTCCTCGAGGAACTGGCTGGCAGGGTTGTATTGGCTCTGGCCCCACATGCTGCGGACTTCCGAGCGGGTCACGTAAAGGCGCTTCCGTGCACGGGTGAGGCCCACATAGGCCAGGCGACGCTCTTCTGCCAGTTCCTTGGGATCGGTTGCGGACCGCTGATGCGGGAAAAGTCCGTGTTCCATACCGGTCAGGAAGACAACGGGGAATTCCAAGCCCTTGGCCGTGTGGAGCGTCATGAGCGTGACGACTCCCATCCGCTTGGCCTCTGCGACGGCGGCGGCTGCGTCCTCGGAGGATCCTTCGGGAGCGTCCGGGATCTGGTCGGCGTCGGCTACGAGGGAGACTTGCTCCAGGAATTCACCCAGTGAGCCTTCGGGGTTGTCGCGCTCGTATTCCCGCACCACCGCCACGAGTTCGGCGAGGTTTTCCACGCGGGATTCGTCTTGCGGATCGGTGCTGGCGCGGAGCCCGGCAAGGTACCCGGTCTGTTCCAGTACTGCTTCCAAAGCTGCCGCAGCCCCGGAACCCGAAGCCACTTCGGCCAGGTCATCCAGGAGTTTCACAAAGCCTAGGACCGCGTTCACGGAGCGGGTGGCCATGCCGGGAGCCTGGTCCGCCTTGCGCGCCGCAGTCATGAACGACGTGCGTTCGCGCTCGGCGAGCGCCGCGACGGCGCCTTCGGCACGATCACCGATTCCCCGCTTGGGTTCGTTGAGGACGCGACGCAAATTGACGTCGTCGTCCGGGTTCACCAGGACGCGAAGGTACGCGAGGGCGTCCTTGATTTCCTTGCGCTCGTAGAAGCGGGTGCCGCCCACCACCTTGTACGGCAGTCCGACGCGGACCAGGACGTCTTCAATGGAGCGGGACTGGGCGTTGGTGCGGTAGAAAATGGCGACGTCGCCGGGACGCAGGCCTTCCTCGTCCTGGAGCCGGTCAATCTCCTTGGCGATGAACTGGGCTTCGTCGTGCTCGTTCTCGCCTACGTAGCCGATGATCTTCTCGCCGTCGCCCTCGGCCGTCCAGAGTTTCTTGTCCGGGCGGTTGGGGTTGCGCGAAATAACGGAGTTCGCCGCGCTCAGGATGTTCTGGGTGGAGCGGTAGTTCTGCTCCAACTTGATGGTGCGGGCTTCCGGGTAGTCCTTCTCGAATTCGACGATGTTGCGGATGTCCGCACCGCGGAACGCGTAGATGGATTGGTCGGAGTCGCCGACGACGGTCAGCTCGCTCGCCTGGGGACCCTCGCCGACGATTTCGCGGACCAATGCGTACTGTGCGTGGTTGGTGTCCTGGTATTCGTCCACGAGGACGTGGCGGAATCGACGGCGGTAGGACTCCGCGAGCGCGGGGAAGGCCCGGAACATGTAGACGGTCTGCGCAATGAGGTCGTCGAAGTCCATGGCGTTGGCCTGGCGCAAGCGCTGGGTGTAGCCCTTGAAGACCTCGGCAACGGCTTGTTCGAAGGGTTCGTTGTAGTTGGCGCTTGAGGCGAACGCGTCGTCATCGATGAGCTCGTTCTTGAGGGCCGAGATCTTGTGCTGGATCGCTTTGGGCGCGAACTTTTTGGGATCGAGGTCCAGGTTCTTCGCTACGAGCGTGATGAGCCGCAGGGAGTCTGCGGAATCGTAGATGGAGAAGTTGGAGTTCAGCCCCACGTTGGTAGCTTCACGGCGCAGGATACGCACGCAGGAGGAGTGGAACGTCGAGATCCACATGGACTTGGCACGGGCACCCACCAGGGCTTCGATGCGTTCCCGCATTTCCGCGGCCGCCTTGTTGGTGAAGGTGATAGCCAGGATCTCGCCGTGATGGGCCCGCCTGGTGGCGATCAGGTACGCAATGCGGTTCGACAGCACGCGGGTTTTGCCCGAACCGGCCCCGGCCACGATCAGCAAAGGGCTGCCGGCATGTTTGACGGCTTCCTCCTGCTGGGGGTTCAACCCTTCGAGCAACGCCTCCGCAGACGGCAGGCCCGAGTGGCCGCCGTCTTGCCCACCGCCGGGCTTGCCGGCCCAGGACGCACCCCCACCGGGCGCACTACCACCGGGCGCAGCGCCGCTTCCGGCGCGTGAAAGCATGGCCGGAGCGGCCTTGGTGGCAGCTCGGCTTGCCGCTTTGAAGGGGCCATCAGCGTACGGGTCAAACAACATATCCATGGTGTTTACCAGTCTAGGCGGTGGCCCTGACACTGATGGACCCGCATGCCCTTCCCCGGGCTGCGTCAAAAAAGTGTTCGGTCGGAAAATACCGCGGCTCCGAAGTGCCCTCCCAATGATGCTTCTTAGGAGCTACAAGTTCGCTGGCTCGCCGGCTTCCTCTGGAAAGGGTGAATTCAGGTTGCCGCTACGCAGTCCGGCCTTGAGGTGGACCACCGGAATTCCCTGGTAAAACGCCGCCAGCCCCGCGGCATGCTGCCCGGTCACTGCTACTGGCGCCTTGTAACGGCCGGTTGCACGCAAGGCCTGGACCAGCGGCGCCATCTTGATGGCCTCCGGACGGGTCCCGTAAACGAGCAGGACAGTGCGGTTGCCAAGGGAGGCGCATCCTCAAGCGAATTGCGGCACCGAGGTGAGCGCCGCACGCAACTCCCGGACCGCCGTCGGGCCCCCCGCGAGGAACCAGTCCAGGCCGTTGACGCGCACGACGTCGGTGTCCCCGCCGGCCGCGCGGACGATCGCCTTGCCGGGGAGCCAGTCCCACTCGGGGCAGCTGTGTTGGAACCAGCAGCCCAGTTCACCGTCGGCCACCCGGCCGAGATCGCAAGAGCCGGAACCGAACATGCGCAATGAAGCTGCCGACACCGCTGCAGCATGCCAGGGCATGGCGGCTCGGGGATCGGCGAGCCACGTGGGGTGGATGTAGGTCGCGGCACCGAGTTCACTTAGGGCAGCACCCGACGGTCCCGGAATCCGTTCGTCGTTGAGGGTCGCGGGATGCCCTTCGCCGCCGGTCCAAAGCTTGTCGAGCTCCGGTTGATAGATGGCCCCGAGAATGACGTCGGCATCCGAGGCGGTCCCGGGTGATGCCGTGCCCTCGCGTTTCAAGGCGATCGCGGAGCACCAATAGGTGGAGCCGTGCAGGAAATTGTAGGTACCGTCCACGGGATCGATCACCCAGGTGCGGCCGCTTCTTCCAGCCACCGAGCTTCCTTCTTCACCCAGGATGCCGTCATCCGGGCGGCAACGGCGCAGTTGCTCAAGGACGTAGGCCTCGGCCGCATGGTCCGCGGCGGTCACCACGTCCGAAACCGAGGTCTTCCGTTCGCCTTGCAGGCCGCCCATCCGCATCAGCAGGGCAAGCTGCCCGGCTTCCCGGACCAGGGCGGCAGCGAGTTCGTAGTCGTCGAGCGATGGATCAAGTTCTGTGGCGGAGTGCCTGCCAGTGGTCATGGGTCCAGCTTATGTGGCGGGATAATGAATGACATGGCCAAGACCCCAGCCCAACGCATCAAGAAGCACGGCGCCAATGCCGCTCTCCCCCAGCACCACTTGCCGTCGGTGATCAATCCCACCACCCAGCGGTCGCCCGAGAAGGCCCAGAACAACGGCCGCCTCATAGTGATTGCCGGGGTCGTGGCCAGCCTTTTCCTGTTTTGGTATGTGCACCTGCTGACCCTGAACCAGATGACCCAGTTGTCCGGCGGCATGGCCATGCCCGATTCCCTCATCGGCGGGTTCTCCACCGATTACGTCCACCAATTGCATGGCGCCATGACGGACGACGCCCGCGGACAGCTCAGCTACATCCACAAGACCGCCGGAACCCTGTTTCCGCTGATCTTCGGTTTCACCTGGCTTCTGCTCATCGGCACCAATGTGGCCGGAAAGGCACTGCGCTGGACGCTGTGGGCTGCTCCCCTGCTGTTCGCCGTGGTCCGTTTGTGGAGCAACGTGGCGGTGGACGCCGCGCTAGGATCGGCAACGCCCGACGCCGGCCAGGTGGCTTTGGCTTCCACGCTCACCGTTGTGGGCTGGGTACTGTTCCTGCTGAGCCTTGCGGCCGGCGGTGCGGCTGTGTTTGTGGGGCGGCGGCGTTCGAAGAGCGCCTAGCAGAAGCGCCGAACGCAGCCAACGCCCGCACGCGCTACCCCGGCCCAGAATCGGGCTTCCGAATCAGGCCCCCGGCTCAAGCATCTCCCGGGCTTGGAGGGCACGCTGGTGGGCGCCGGCTTTCTCGAAGCGATCGGCCGCTTCGACCAGGCTTTCTTTCGCCGCCTGCTTGTTCCCGGTACCGGCTTGGGCCCGCGCCATCAAGAGGAATACCTCGCCTGCCATCTGCGCGGGCAGTTGGTCAGCGCTGCGACTGATTTCGTTCAGCAGCTCAAGCGCCGCCCCGGCGTCTCCTGCCAGGTAGTTCCAATGCGCGCGGTTGAGGCGAAGCAGGAGAATTTCCTCTTCGCTGCCGCCGACGACATCCGTGGCAAGCTCCGCCCGTTCAATGCACCGAAGGGTGGCCGCATCGGCCACTTCAGCGGCCAGCCTCATCGCGGCCGAGGCTTTGTTGAACTTGGCCCAGACATCAAGGTTCCGCGAAGGGGAAAAGGTTTCCGCGGCAAGCTCATGGTAGTGGAGGCCTTCAGCTACCTTGTCGCAGAGGAACGCCACATTCCCGATGACCCAGTACGCCTTGCCGGCCAACTGGTCATCCATTTCATCAGAAATTCTCGCCGAGAGGGACAGGCACTCCTCCCACGCCTCCTCCAGTTTGCCGGACTCGCCAAACGCGGCGATCAGTGCCTGCCGCGCATGGACGTCGATTTCCATGTCTGCGTCATCATCGACCAGTCCAACTGCCGACGCCGCAGCCGAGGTGGCCATCTCCAACAGCCCTTCGCCCCGAAGGGAGTTCGCCATCAAGATGAGTGCCCGGGCCCGGTGCTGGGGTGAGGCGACAGCCAACGATGCCTCGGAAAGGGATCTCGCCAGCGCAGTGCTGGCAGCGAAATCACCTGCGTCGAGAAGATTCTCCGCTTGGAGGAAAGTCATGTTCCACCATCCGGCGGAATCGCCCTCATCGAGGGCAATATCGGCGGCCGAGCGCGCACCATCGGCAGCCTTGGCGAAGTCATGGCTGGCCCGGTGACCCCTCGCTTGCAGTTCCGCAGCGGCGTACGACGGCGCAACCTTCTTTTCTCCCATGGCTCCATTATGTCCCTGAGACACTCCGCCTATGATTCGGGCGAGCGTTTAGCATGTTTCTCCACCGTCCGGACGGACACTGATGACACGGCGTGTCGTTACTCTTATAATGAGCGTGCTTCACTTCGTTCACTCCAGTCGCATCAGTCACATATCATCAGGAGCTTTCGCATGAAAAGAACTCTCGCCGCGCTCCTCGCGGCAGCAGCAATCTTGCTCGCAGGAATTACCGGCTCGGCAGCTGTGTCCGCCAGCAGCCAGAGCCCCTCACAGGATTCGTCCATAGCCACGGGCTGGTGGCCGAACTTCGCACAGAACTCGGCGGAGGCTACCGGCTGGTGGCCCAACTTCGCACAGGATTCGGCCCAGGCCACCGGCTGGTGGCCCAACGCCACCACCCAGAACTCGGCAGAGGCCACTGGCTGGTGGCCGAACTCCACCACTCAGGGTTCGCCTCAGGCGACTGGCTGGTGGCCGAACTCCGCCACCAACTCCACTCCCTCCAACTAGCAATACCTGAAAGGCACCGGACCTAAGGTCCGGTGCCTTTCCGCTGCCCGTCTTCCATTGCCGGGAGGAGGCATGCTCAGGCGCCTCGCAACAGTTCCGCGAATTTATCCGCCGCCATGGGCCGGCCAAAGTAATACCCTTGGCCACTGGCGCAGCCCAGGCGGGCAAGCTCAGCCGCCTGCTCCGCCGTTTCGATACCCTCGGCAACAGCCTGCATCCCGCAGGCGTGAATGAGCTGGAGAACAGCCGCCACAAAGGCCCGCTCCTTGTCGTCCGTGCCCAGCCCTTGGATGAGGGAGCGGTCAATCTTGACCACGTTGACGGGAAGGCTGCGCAGGTAGCTGATGGACGAATAGCCTGTCCCGAAGTCGTCGATTTCCAGCCGGATACCGAGTCGCCGGAGGCCGGTCAGAGAGTATTTGTCGATGTCGCTTCCGTTCACGGCCATTGACTCCGTGAGCTCGATGACCAGCTTGGATGCCTCCACTCCGGTTTCGGCGAGCACTTCCCGCACATGCTCGATCAATTCCAGGCTTTGCAATTCGGTGGTGGAAATATTGACCCGCATGCTGAAGTCTTCGTCCATGCCCGGACCGTCCTGCCACTCGCGCAATTGCTGCATCGCCCGCCGGAGAACCCAATAGCCAAGATCGATGATGATGCCGGTTTCCTCGGCCAACGGGATGAATGCATCCGGCATCAACAATCCCCTATCGGGGTGGTTCCACCGCACCAGCGCTTCAGCGCCTTCAATCCGCCCCGAGGCCAACTCGACAACAGGCTGGAAATGGAGGACCAGCTGATCTGTCCGGATGGCTTCACGCAGTTCCGAGATCATGAGTCCTTGGAGCCGGCGCGCGTACAACAAAGCCGGTTCGAAAACCCTGACGCTGCTCCCCTGCTCGGCCTTTGCCGCATACATGGCCGTGTCGGCTTCCATGACGAGGTCGTCCACGGACTGCCCTGGTTCGGCGACCCGGAGCCCGATGCTGGTTCCACAGATGATCCGGACTTCGCCGATGTCGATGCTCTCACCGACGGCCCGAAGGATCCGCTTGGCAACGCCACGCGCATGCGCCGCATTGGATTTGGGCAGCATCACGGCAAATTCGTCCCCGCCGAGCCTCGCCACCATGTCAGTGTCGCGGACCGCTGCGAGCAAGCGCCTGGCGGTAACCTTCAAGACGGTATCCCCGGCGCCGTGCCCCAGAGTGTCGTTGATCCCCTTGAATGAGTTCAAGTCCAAAACGAGCAACGCGGGCGGGAGCTCACCCCGCTCGGATTCGACGAGTTCATGGTTCAGCGCCCTTTCGAGTGCCGTGCGATTCGCCAACTGGGTCAGCGGATCAGTGAGCGCCATCCTTTCGAGTTCGATCTGGGCCTCGCGCAGCATGGCAGTCCGGCTTTCGACCCGCTCCTCGAGCTCCTGGTAAATGGCTTGAAGATCGTCGGCCATGAGGTTGATCCCAGTGATGACTGCAGCCACTTCGTCCCGCGGGCCGGAGACCGGGATCCTCGTGCTGAGGTCTCCGTCCGCGATCCGGACCACCCCTTCAACGAGGGCAAGCAGCCGCGGGTCCTGGGGCTCATGATTCACGGTGGTGCTCTCTCAACCAGTCACGGGCTTCCGCCTCGGACGTGAAGAACCGTCCCGGAAGGGAGCCTGGCTTCGCGCGAAGGAGAAAGTGTGCAATCACCCGGTCCACCGGGCTCTCCCCCAAGAGGGCGCAGGCCGAAATAGCCACGGAATTCGTGTAGGTCAGGCGCGCGTCGTCGGTGACGGACAGTACTCCGGTCACCCTGAGCAGAAGCGGGAGCCGCCGTCCGTCCGCAAACATACGAACAGCCGCCGCGGCCGCCTGGGCTTCGGGTGAGCGGACTACGCTGTTCGGTGGCAGGGTGACCTCGATAATGCCGTCCTCCGCCAAGTCAACGGTGATCTGATCGGCAGGGACCATCACGTCTTCAGGCGAAGCATCCAGGGCATCATCGGGAATCCGCGAATCCCGGGCGGGGAGTGTCTGGGAGCTCATCGCCGCGCCACCTGCCGCCGTCGGGCGATCGGCCCGCGAAGGTCCCGAAGGCCATTACCCGAGGGGTGGGATGCTGCCTTTATGGGGGATGTATCGCCTGCGTGTCCCGGACGACGCAGAACAAGCTGATGAGTCATGGGTCCTATGTTCTGCCGTGTCGGTCAATCTAATCTGCGCCAAGACTGCATGGAACCCTCAGCCCGGCGCCATTCCGGTGAGTGCACTCATGATAATGCAAAGATTGCCCACCCGCTGACATGAGGCTACCCGCGAAAACTCATCGTTTCGCAAGCCGCGCCGCCGTTCGCCGTACTTCCCGGACCCGTTGCGCCACCACAAGTCCCGCGGCGGAAAATCCGATCGTGACCGGATAGGCCATCAGTCGTTCCAGGGTTCCCGGTTCGGGGACATCCATCCGTGTCAGGCCGCCGACCACCAAGGCGCCCAGCGTCAACGTCCCGCACGCCAGGATGAACCAGCTCATCGCTGTATGCGGCAGCCAGAGCAGCCCGAGGAGCAACAGTGCGAATGCTCCACCGATAAAGAACATCAGGGCGCCCGCAAGATGGAAGGGTGAACCCAGGTCTTCCGGCACAAACCCAACAACCACAGTTCCCAGCCCGGAGACACCCGCCAGGAACCGGACCGCGACGGCGGTGGGCCGCGCTTTGCGGTAGGCGGCACCCTGCAGGATCCGCACGCCGGGACGGGCCGCAATGCACAGGAGCGCCGAACTCAGCAGGATCGCCCCGAAAAGCATGCCCAGGCCCTGCACTACGAAGGAGGCATTCATGAGCAGATGCAGGGGCGAACAGATGTCGCGGTGCTCGTAGACCCCGCACTTGAGCGCGCCAAGATCACTGATGAACCCGGTCCGGCGGTCGTAGGGTCCGGGGCCCCGCCAGGCTTCGATCACCGCCGATTCGGCCACGAAATACTGCACCACGCTCAACTGGGCCCAACCGCCGATGTTCGAGCGGATGGTGCCGAGCTCCGGGAGGTGGGGGGCCCGCCCCCCCCCACCACGGTTATTTGCTCTCTCATGCGGGCCAGCCTAACGCCGGCACCCGCATGCGGTGCCGCGTGCGCCGCCGCCGGTGTTGCCGGGCAGCGCGTGTTGCCGGCGTCGGTGTTCGAGGGCCGCCCCGGCAGCTTGTATGCTTGTATGCGTGCCCGGCGAGCGGCTCCCAGGAGCTTCCAGCACGCGCACAGGCCCTCGTAGCTCAGTGGATAGAGCACGGCTCTCCTAAAGCCGGTGTCGTTGGTTCGATTCCAATCGAGGGCACTTGAAAGACCAGCTGCGCGAATCGTCTCCGACGCAAGACCTGCGGGCTTACCTGCTGGGCAGCTGGACCGTGGAACGGTCCCTGTGGGACCGGGCGGGCGGCACCCGCGGTACCTTTGCCGGCGTCGTGCGCTATTCGGAAACCCCCGACGGCGGTCTCTTCCTTCGCGAAGACGGCACCATGACCTGGCCCACCCACACCGGCCCCGCCTTCCGCGAATACCTCCTGCGGCCTTCCGACTCCCCCGAAGCCATGGATGTCTACTTCCCTGATGGGAAACCGTTCCACCGCATGAGCTTCCGCGACCACGCCAACGAGGACACCCACTGGTGCGATCCCGATGACTACAAAGTCAATTACCTCTCGGGCGGGCCGGATGCCTTCAGCTACGCCTGGGACGTGCACGGACCAGCCAAGGACTTGCTGCTCGAATCCCGGCTAAGGAGAGAGACATGACCAGCAACAGTCCAGCCAAGGACCTGATAGTAGTCAGCGCGGTCTGCGTCTACGACGACGCCGGACGGCTGTTGACCGTGCGCAAGCGCGGCACGGACAAGTTCATGCACCCCGGCGGCAAGCCCGAGCCAGGTGAAACCGCGGCGGAGACGGCATCCCGCGAGCTGGCCGAGGAAGTCGGAATCGAGGTCGACCCGGCCGACCTTGAGGCCTTGGGGAGTTGGCTCGCCGTCGCCGCCAATGAGGCCGCGACTGACATCGAGGCCACCGTCTTCACCGCACCGGGCACGTGGGAAGCCCGCCCTTCGGCCGAGATCGCAGAGATCCGGTGGTTGGATCTCTCTGCTGAACTTCCGGACGATTTGGCTCCGCTCCTGACGGACCACGTCCTGCCCCTGCTCGCGAAAAAGTAGGCCTTCCCGCTCCCGGAAAAGCCATGCGTGTCGGGGCCTGAACTTCCCTGTTTTGCCATGAAAATCCGGTGAGAACTGGCTATAGTGATCGCACAGTTTGTTTTAACTTGATACAGGCTGCATTGTCAGATCCAGCTGGGGGATCGCATGCAATCTCTTGAACAGCGCCGACGCGTCCGGGGGGACGTCGGCGGAGAACGTCCGCAGTTCCGTGACACTCCTGTGGAGGTCAAGGCGTACTCGACGGCCGGAATGGCCGGCTGGGCGGCGCAACTGGGTTCTCCCGCGCCCGAAGCTCCCCGTTCCCGCAGAATGGCCAGGACCGGCGGGATAGCTGCGATAGCAGCGTTGTTGCTCTACCTGACGTGGCGGGTCGCATTCACCATGCCGCTTGGTGGCGGGGATCTTGTCATCGCGTGGACGCTGGTGACGTTTGAGGCCCTTCCCCTGATAGGGCTGGTCCTGAAATCCATCACTCTGTGGAACATCGACTGTTATGCGCCTGAGCCGGTTGCCCAAGCTCCCAATGGCATGAAGGTCGCCGTGCTGATCCCCACGTATAACGAGCCGGTCGAAGTCCTTGCGCCCACCATCGCCGCGGCCTGCGCGCTTCAACCGCGCCACGAAACGTGGGTATTGGATGATGGAAGCCGCCCGTGGGTTGCCGAGATGTGCGCATCCTTCGGTGCAAGAGTGGTCACCCGCGCCGAGCACGACCATGCCAAGGCGGGCAACATGAACCATGCATTGGATTTGATGGCTGCGGAGGAAGCAGCCGGAAAAGACCCAATAGACATCATTGCCGTGCTCGACTGCGATCACGTGCCCCTCCCAACATTCCTGACGGCCACCTTGGGTTGGTTCGCCGACGAGGAAATCGCCCTCATCCAGGGGCCGCAGGCGTTCTACAACTCAGGAGCCTTCGACGACGACGGCATCTCCGGCGAACAGGGATTGTTCTTCAACGTCCTGATGCCTTCGCGCAATGTTCCCGGTGCAGGACCTTTCTGGTGCGGTTCAACCTCGCTGCTCCGGATCAAGGCGCTTCGCGAGGTAGGTGGAGTAGCCACCGAGACCATCACCGAAGACATGCACACCACCCTCAAGCTCATCCGGCTCGGGTGGAAGACCGTGTACCACCACCAGACCCTGGCAGTTGGCCTGGCCCCGGCAACGGCCGATCAATACCTGCTGCAGCGCAGACGCTGGGGCATGGGCGCGATGCAGATCCTGACCTACGAGCGCCTTTGGGCGGCCAAGAGCTGGATGACCTGGCGGAACTTCCACGAATACATCAACGGAACCTTATGGTGGCTTGAGGGCATTGCCACCTTGATTGCCTTCATCATCCCCATGGCGGTCATGGTCTCCGGCGCGCAGACCTCCACCGCCGGGCCCGTTGAGTTCACCCTTGCCTTCGCCGCCATGTTCTGGGTGCGTTTGTGGGGCGCCAAGAGGCTCATGCGCCACCAGATCCACTGGCCGACGGCGTTCGCCCTGCGGATTTTCCGGGTTCCTGTCGGGATGGCCTGCCTTTGGTGGCTCGTTTCCCGGAAGTCCTTGGAGTTTCAAGTCACCCCGAAAGGCGCCGCGGAACTTCGACTCCGCGGAAGGGCCCCGCGGATCCTCATTGTGCTGATTGTCATCGTGGGCGCGATTATTCTCTATGCGACGGCCGGAGTCCTCGGTTGGGTGCCCTGGCGGACGAGTCCTGGCTCCACGATTGCCGCCGGAGTCTGGCTGGTGCTGGCGGGGGTTGTCTTGGTGCTGGGGACGCTCCGGATCAGGGCCGCCGAATTCGCCACATCACGCAGGAGCGCCCACCGGGTCACCGTCAAGGTACCTGTCACGGTTTCCGGGGTCCCGGGCCAACTGCTGGACATTTCCATGGGAGGCGCCGCAGTCCGGGTCGGGGCGGACGCGCTACCGGAATCAGGCCGCGTACTCTTGGAACTCCCGGGAGACGCACGGATCCCCCTGGATATCGTCCGGGTGTGGTCTAGTTCGAAGGGAGAATACACTGCTTCGCTACGGGTTCGTGACCGCGACTGGGAGGCGTACCGCAGGCTCTCGCTCTGGCTGTTTCATACTCCCGATAACGCACTGCCCGGCTTTCCTCCCGGGGTCCCTGCCGTCGCAACCCGCGAGTCGGCATGAACGGCCACGCCTTGCGTAGGCCCGCCCTCGCCTGGACTGTTATCGTCACCGCTGCAGCAGTGGCCATCCTGGCGGCGATCCTCGGCGCAAACCAAGGGACGTCCGGGGCCCAGTCAGCCGGTGACCTCGCCATCCTGGCAGCATCGCTGCTCGCCACAGCCAGTTGTGCATGGGCGGGGCGGCGCAAGGATGAAAGCGCCCGTGCGTGGCGGGTCATGGGCCTAGCCACGCTGATCTGGACCACCGGACAAGCGATCTGGACCTTCTACGGCTTGACGCTCGATCACGACTACCCCTACCCCTCCGTGGCCGACGCCGCTTTCGTCGGCTATTCGATCCCTGCCGCCATAGCCCTCTACTTGTTCCCTCGTCCCCGGGTCTCCTCGGTTGCTTTCCTGCGTGCACTCCTGGATTCGGCAGTGATTGCGTCCGCAGTGCTGTTCATGAGCTGGGCTACCGTCCTCGGCTCCATGTACAAGGCCGAAGGGCAGGAGACCCTCGTCCACCTCACCGGCCTCGCGTATCCGGTTGCCGACATTGCGATGGTCTCCATCGTCCTCATGCTCACCATGCGGAGGGCACCAGGGGAACGCCTCAGGTGGGTCTGCCTGGGTGGCGGACTCCTCGTCCTTGCGATCACTGACAGTACGTACGTGGACCTGACGTCCGAGGGCGTCACAGGTCTCACCGGAACTCCCCTGGCGGCAGGCTGGATCACGGCGTTCCTGCTGATAGCCCTCGCCCCGCTGGTCCCCTACGCCCCGCGTCCCCGGACGGAGCGGCGCCTCTACACCTTGGCCCTGGAACTGCTCCCCTACGTCCCTGTCCTGGGTGCCGTGATGGTGGCGCCCATACGGGTCGGGCGTCCCGGGGACCCCTTCCTCCAGGCCGTGGGGCTCACTGCCCTGGCCCTGGCCATCACCCGCCAGATTCTGATCATCCTCGAGAACATCAACCTCACGCGGGATCTCGAATCCAAGGTTGCCGAGCGTACAGCGGAACTTGAAGGTCTCGGCGCGATCGTCAACTCCTCAGCGGATGCAATCGTGGGCAAGTCACTGGACGGTGTCATCACCAGCTGGAATCCCGGAGCCGAACGGATCTACGGATACAGCGCCGCCGAGGCAATCGGCAGGCATGTTTCCTTCATCATTCCGGACGAACTTCAGGAGGAGGAAGAAGAGCTCTTGGCGGGCATCCGGGCCGGCGGGGAAACCCACAGCTACGAAACAGCACGGGTCCGCATCGACGGCTCCATCGTTCCCGTTTCCCTGACGATGTCTCCGATCCGCGGCACCGGCGGCATCCGCGGAGTCGCCACGATCGCCCAGGACATCACCGAACGCAGGATCGCCCAGGCCGAGTTGGTGACCGCCCGGGAAGCCGCCGAGGAAGCCAGCCGCTTGAAGTCGGAGTTCCTCGCGACGATGAGCCATGAGATACGCACGCCGATGAACGGAGTGATCGGGCTGACCGGATTGTTGCTGGACACCCCCTTGGAGGAAACCCAGCGCCAATATGCCGAAGGCGTCAAGGGCGCGGGCGAATCCCTGCTGTCCTTGATCAATGACATCCTGGACTTCTCGAAACTCGAAGCGGGCAAGGTCGATCTGGACCCTGCTCCCTTCAATCCACGCACCTTGGTGGAGGAACTCGCGGTCCTCCTTGCCGAGGCCGCACAGGCCAAAGGCCTGGAGCTGATTGCGTACTGCCGCCCGGAGGTTCCGGCGATGCTGGTGGGCGACGCCGGCCGCATCAGGCAGATCCTGCTCAACCTGGCCTCGAACGCCGTGAAGTTCACTCCCTCAGGGGAAGTTGTCATCAGCGTGAAGCTCGTGAAGCAAGAATCCGCGAACGTTCGTGTACGCTTCGAGGTCCGCGACACCGGGATCGGGATCGATGCGGCAGACCACCACAGGCTCTTTGAGTCGTTCTCGCAGGCCGATGCCTCCACTACCCGGCGGTACGGCGGGACCGGCCTTGGACTGGCGATCTCACGGAGGCTTACAGAGGTAATGGGCGGCGAAATCGGGGTGGACAGTTCCTTGGGCAACGGGAGCACCTTCTGGGCCACCCTTCCCTTGGCAGTGAGCGAAGCTGCGGCAGCTCCGGCGTCGATCTCGCCCGACCAGCTCACGGGACTCCGGGTCCTTGTGGTGGATGACAACTCGACCAACCGATTGGTGCTCGAGGGGCAATTGGCTGGCTGGCGGATGAAACCGGAAGCTGTCAGCGACGCCCAACAGGGCCTGGACCGCTGCCGCGAAGAGGCCGCCGCCGGACGTCCCTTCGACATTGCGGTGCTCGACATGTGCATGCCGGACATGAACGGCTTGGAGCTGGCACACCAGCTGAGCACCGACGTCGCGCTCGCATCCACCCGGATCATCATGCTGACGTCCACCATGAATGTGGACAAAGCCGAACTCGTGGCCGCCGGGGTCCAGGAATGGCTGACCAAGCCGGTGCGCAGCTCCGAGTTCTACGACCGCCTCATGCGTCTTGTCGCGGCCCGCCCGCTCGCGGCTCCCGTGGTCCTTCCAGCCATCCCGGTGACCATCAGCCAGCCTTCGCGCGGCCTGATTCTCGTCGTCGAGGACAACGAGGTCAACCAGCTCGTGGCCCGCAGCATGGTTGCGAAGCTCGGGTACGAGGCCGACGTCGTCGCCGATGGCAGCGAAGCAGTCGCCGCCACTGCGGCCACCGAGTATGCCGCGGTCCTGATGGACTGCCATATGCCCGTCATGGACGGATTCGAGGCCACCAAAGCCATCCGGGCACGGCACGATGGGCGCAGGCGGCTGCCGGTCATTGCGATGACGGCAGGCGCACTCGATGAGGATCGTGAGCGCTGCCTTGCGGCCGGCATGGACGATTATCTGACCAAACCGGTGGACGTGGACAAATTGGAGCGGGTTCTCTCGCGATGGATACCGGAAACATCGAAGGAAGGCGGCGGCACTGTCCTCGACCCCGCGAGGCTGGAAACGTTGCGTGACCTCGGTCCGGCGGACGGGCTCGGGTTGCTGCCCGCCGCCGCCCAGGCCTTCAGGCAAGACATCCAACCGAGCTTGGAGGCACTCCGCCACGCTTTGGACAACGGAAGCCGAGACACTTTCAGGCACGTTGCCCACAAGCTAAAAGGAGCCGCAGCCAACATCGGGGCCGCGCGCGCGGCACGGATGTGCGAGGAATTGGAACGCAGCTCATCAAGCGGCGGGCCCGTCGATCCCGCGCTCCTGGCCGGCCTTGAGGCCGAACTGGGACTTGTTGACAAAGCGTTGGACCACGCCCTGTCGGTGGCCTCGTGAAGGTCCTGGTGGCGGACGACGATTTCGGTTCGCGTCTCGTGGCGAAGGCGGCAGTGGAGCAGTCCGGCCACGAATGCATCGTGGCCGCGGACGGCAATTCCGCTTGGGAGCTGTACAGGCAACATCGGCCGCAAGTTGTGGTGACTGACCTGATGATGCCCGGACTCAACGGACTGGAACTCTGCCGCGCCATTCGCAGCGCGGAAGAGGACTCCTACACCTACCTTGTCCTTGTCACCTCGAAAGATTCACGCGAGGACGTCGTCGCGGGCATGCAGGCCGGTGCTGACGACTACGTGGCCAAGCCGCTTGACCCGTTCGCCCTGCATACCCGGCTGCTCGTGGCTCAAAGGGTGACTTCGCTGCACACCGATCTTGCACGCTACCGTGCCGCGCTCGCGGAGCAAGCGCGCACCGATCCCCTGACGAAGCTCCACAACCGGCTGAAGCTCTCGGAGGACCTGGAACAGCTGCACCACAGGTGCGCCCGTTACGGAACGGACTACAGCCTGGCGATCTGCGACGTGGACAACTTCAAGAGATATAACGATCTTTATGGCCACCAGGCCGGAGATCTCGCATTGCAGTCGGTTGCGGCCTCCCTTGCCGCCCAAGGGCGCGAAAGCGACGGAATCTACCGCTTCGGCGGGGAGGAATTCCTCTTCCTGCTGCCGGGCCAGACGGTATCCGGCGCAGAAGCCAGGCTCGCCCGCGCTCTGGAGGCCGTGCGGGAGCTGGGCATCGCGCACTCAGGTAACCCCTCGGGTACCCTGACCTTGAGCGCCGGTCTCTCGGCCTTTGTGCCCGGCCATCGAGTCAGCAGCGAGCGGCTCCTCAAAGAGGCCGATATGGCGCTGTACGCGGCCAAGTCCGCCGGCAGGAACCGCGTGGAAGTGGCCCCGGAAGTCCGTCAACACACCAGGAGCTGAAGCCCGGCACCGCGCCTACAGCTCCGGAACAGCTTCCTGTGCCACAGCCGTCGCCTCAGCGAACTGAGTGTTGTACAACTCTGCGTAGCGCCCGTCTGCGGCGAGGAGCTCTGCGTGCGTGCCGCGCTCAATGATCGATCCGTCCTCCACCACCAGGATCACGTCGGCGGCCCGGATGGTGGAGAGCCGGTGGGCGATCACGACGGCGGTGCGTCCCTCGAGTGCCTCGCCCAAGGCCGCCTGGACCGCGGCTTCGCTGGTGGAATCCAAGGCTGCCGTTGCTTCGTCGAGGATGACGACCCTGGGTTGGGCGATGAGGAGGCGTGCGATGGTGAGCCGCTGGCGTTCTCCTCCGGAAAGGCGGTAGCCGCGCTCCCCCACCACGGTCTCCAGGCCATCCGGCAAGGAACGGACCATCGCTTCGAGCCTGGCGCGCCGGAGCACGTCCCACATTTCCTCGTCCGTCGCTCCCGGCCGGGCCAACCGCAAGTTGGAGGCGATGCTTTCATGGAAGAGGTGGCCGTCCTGCGTGACCATGCCCAGGGTCGCCCGGAGGGAATCGAACGTTGCGTCCCGGATATCCAGGCCGGTACCTCGCCCATGCCCGCCCAATCGCACGGCGCCGGAGTCGACGTCGTACAGCCGGGACAGCAGCTGGGCCACGGTGGACTTGCCCGCGCCGGAGGACCCCACGAGCGCAACGGTCTGCCCGGGCTCCACGCGGAAGCTGATTCCGTGCAGGACCTCCTCGCCGCCGCGGGTATCAAGCGTCGCCACTTCCTCCAGCGAGGCAAGGGACACCTTGTCCGCGGACGGATAGGCGAAGCGGACGTCGTCGAACTCCACCGCAACAGGGCCCGAAGGCACCGCGACGGCGTCGGGCTTCTCCTGGATGAGCGGCTTGAGGTCCAGGATCTCGAAGACCCGCTCGAAGCTGACCAGCGCGCTCATGACCTCAACGTGGGCACTGGACAGTGCGGTAAGCGGCGCATACAGGCGGGTAAGCAGCAGCGCCAGTACGACGACGTCGCCCGCGGCCAGTTGCCCGCTCAGCGCAAGCCAACCGCCCAGTCCGTAAACGAGTGCGAGGGCCAGGGCGGAAACGAGGGTCAGTGCGGTGATGAACGTGAACTGCAACATGGCGGTGCGGACGCCGATGTCACGCACACGGCCGGCGCGCAGGGCGAACTCGGCGGACTCTTCGTCCGGGCGGCCGAACAGTTTGACGAGCGTGGCGCCGGGTGCGGAGAACCGCTCCGTCATTTGGGTTCCCATGGCCGCGTTGTGGGACGCGGCTTCACGACGGAGGTCGGCCAGCTTGGAGCCCATGCGGCGTGCGGGAATGAGGAAGATCGGCAGCAGCACCATCGCGAGGACGGTGACGAGCCAGGACGTGTTGAGCATGACAATGAGGGTCAGCGCCAAGGACACGACGTTGCTGACTACACCGGAGAGAGTGCCCGCGAACGCCGACTGGGCTCCGATGACGTCGTTGTTGAGCCGGCTGACGAGGGCTCCGGTACGGGTCCGGGTAAAGAAGGCGATGGGCATGCGCTGCACATGGTCGAACACCCGCGTCCGCAGGTCGACAATCACGCCTTCGCCGATCACGGAAGACAGCCACCGGGTCAGTAGTCCCACTCCGGCGTCGGCGACGGCCACGGCAGCGATGAGCGCGGCCAGCCCGACCACGACGTCCACGCCCGCATGGGCGATGATCGCGTTCACCACTTTGCCGGCCAGCACCGGGGTGGCCACGGCAAGGAACGCACCAGCGATGGAGGCCAGCACGAAGGCGATCAGCTTGTTGCGGTGCGGTTTCGCGAAAGCGAGCACGCGCCGGATGGTTTCCCGCGAGAACGGCTGGGAGCCGCTCTTGGCGCGGGTGATGTTGTAGAGCGAGCGCCAGGCGACGCCATCCATGCTCATGGCTTGTGATTCCCCATTCCGGAAGTGTGGTGCAGTTCGGTCACGGTGCCGTTGTCAAGGTGCCAGCGGGAATCGAGCCGGACGTTTTCGAGCAAGCGGCGGTCGTGCGTGACCAGCAGGAGCGCGCCTTCGTAGCCGTCAAGCGCATCCTCGAGCTGTTCGATCGCCGGCAGGTCGAGGTGGTTGGTGGGTTCGTCCAGGACAAGCAGGTTGACGCCGCGGGCCTGCAGCAGAGCGAGCGCCGCGCGCGTGCGTTCGCCCGGGGACAAGGAATCCACGGTCCGGGAGGTGTGGTCCGCCTTGAGGCCGAACTTGGCCAGCAGGGTACGCACATCCGCGGAGTTCCAGTCGACCAGGACAGATTCGACGGCGTCTGCCAGGGTGAGGTGCCCCGCCAGCAGTCCGCGGGCTTGGTCGATCTCGCCGATCGCCACGGATGCACCCATGGAGGCATCTCCGGCGTCGGGCTGTTGAATCCCGAGCAGCAGCCGCAGGAGGGTGGACTTTCCCGCGCCGTTGGGTCCCGTGATGCCAATGCGTTCGCCGGCGTTGAGCTGGAGGTTGACGGGTCCCAGCGTGAAGTCGCCCTGGTGTGCCACGACGTCGCGCAAGGTTGCGACGACGGAGCTGGAGCGCGGAGCCTGGCCGATGCTGAACTGCAGCTGCCATTCCTTGCGCGGCTCTTCCACCTCGTCGAGCCGGGCGATGCGGGATTCCATCTGCCGGACTTTCTGGGCCTGCTTTTCCGAAGACTCAACGCTCGCGGCCCTGCGGATTTTGTCGTTGTCCGGGCTCTTCTTCATGGCGTTGCGGACGCCCTGCGAGCTCCATTCGCGCTGCGTCCGGGCCCGGGATACGAGATCCGCCTTGGTGTTGGCGAATTCCTCGTAGCGTTCGCGGGCGTGCCGCTTTGCTACCGCCCGCTCTTCGAGGAAGGAATCGTAACCGCCGTCGTAGACGGCCACGCTGTTCTGGGCCAGGTCCAGTTCCAGCACCTTGGTGATGCAGCGCGCCAGGAACTCGCGGTCATGCGAGACCAGCACCGCGCCGCCTCGAAGGCCTTGGACGAACGATTCAAGCCGGGCCAGTCCGTCGAGGTCCAGGTCATTGGTGGGTTCGTCGAGCAGCACGACGTCGAAGCGGCTCAGCAGGAGCGCAGCCAAGGCAACGCGGGCGGCTTGCCCGCCGGACAGGCCCGTCATAAGCGCATCGGGACCCGATTCGAGGCCAAGTTCCGCCAGCACCGCGGGGATCCGGTCTTCCAGGTCCGCGGCACCCGATGCCATCCAGCGGTCAAAAGCCAGGGAGTACGCGTCGTCGGCCTCCGCGGTTCCGGCTGCGAGCCCCTCGGCTCCGGCCTCCATCTCCTCAGTGGCCTGGGCGCAACCAGTGCGGCGGGCAATGTAGGCGGCGACGGTTTCGCCTGGGGTGCGTTCGTGTTCCTGGGGCAGCCAGCCGACAAAGGCGTCGCTCGGAGCGAGGCTGACCGTGCCCTCCTGGGGACGGTCGGCTCCCGCGAGGATGCGCAGCAGGGTGGATTTCCCGGCGCCGTTGGCGCCGACGACGCCCACGACGTCTCCTGGCGCGACGGTGAGGGAGAGCTTCGAGAACAAGGTGCGGTGACCGTGGCCGCCGGAGAGCTCTTTGGCGACAAGCGTTGCAGTCATTGGTCTATCCTCTCACTGCTCCGCTCCTGAGCGGAAAGGCCGGCCACGCGAAAGGGCGGCCGTGCGAATACCCTGCCGTCCGAAAGACCGGGGCATGGAAGAACCCGCTGGTCCGTACTTGGGGGGTGTGCGGACCAGCGGGTTCGAGAATCAAGCATAATTCAATGTGCCTGCATCGTAAAATCGACTTCGCAGACCTGAAACCGTCTAGCAGAAAGTGGTTCATGTCCCTCCCCTCCAAGGCGTTCCAACGCTGGCTGCACGGGATCGCCCCGAACACCAGCACGGCCGATGTCTGCCGCTTTTCGGGAGTGAAACGCACCACACTGGCCCAGCAATTGGTTCGCGGCAAGGTGGCCGAGAGTTCGCTCGTGAGCATCAGCCGGGCCTTCGACATGAATCCCTTCGATGCTTTGGCACAATTCGAGGCCTACGCGGCGCTTCGCGGAACCCCGGTTCCCCCCACTGATGCGGAACTCGTCAGCCAGGTGTCCACCATGGATCTGCTGCGTGCGGTCGTCGAGCGCTCCGATCCCGGCGAGGGCGTCCCGCCCCTGGTCCTGGCGGAGACCCCGCACGGTAGTTCAGTCAGGAACTGGGTGGACGCGATCGACGACGGCGAGCTGCGCCACCGGGTGAGCGGCTCCACCGGGATCGCACCGCAGAACTTCTCCGCGCACCTGACCGCCAACCGGCTGCCCCCGGAACTGGCCCTGGCAACGTCCCGGGCGGCCGGCGTCGGACCGGCCGGAGGCCTCGTGGCCAGCGGCCTCGTCACCGAGGCCGAGGCAGGATGGCCCCCCGGGGCGCGGCGGGACGCCCTGGACAGGATGACGGACGGCGAACTGGCCCTGCTGGCCGGAGAGCGGCTGCAGGCCCTGGGCAAGGCCCTGCGCCGCCATGAGCACGAGCTCGACCACAGCAACAGAATCTGGGAGAACCTGGGATGACCACCGTGTTGGCGTGGGCTACGCTCTCCATTTGCCTCATTTTGACGGCCATTCGCATCCCCAGCGCCGTTCGGGGCGAGAACCGCATGATGTTCGTCTTGTTCGCACTGATTTCCCTCGACATCCTTCTCAGCATCGAGGGTCCCTATGTGCTGATTGACGGGTGGCTGGGCAACTTCAACCTCGGCAACCTGCTGCTCCGGTTCCTGCTCTACGGAACGTTCCTGCTCATGGGCATCAAGGTGGCCAGGGCCTTTGGCTCAGCTGGCGGAGAACGCGCCATCCGCGGGCCGATTGGCTTGGCCGTTTTGGGAGCAACCGCGGTCCTCACGGCCTTCTTCTTCTTCTCGATGGACACCCGGGACTCCACGGTTGGCCTGAATGACCTTGACCCTGGGCCGGCCCTTGATCTGTATGCGGCCTTGGGCAGGTTCTACCCGGGCTACGTTGCCGTATGCCTCATCCCGGGCATCTGGCGATCGGTCCGAGGTTCGGGTCCCGTTCTGCTCCGGGCCGCCTCAGCGACACTGCTCCTGGGCCTTGCCTTGCTAACGGTTTCACAGGTCTTTCCGCTCATCCCGCCAACGAATACGTGGCTGCGGCCGCTCATCAATTACTCTGCCGCTTTGGCCACTGCACTTGGCCTGGGAGGCATCTGGCTGTCCAAAACCGTTGCCAGCCGGACTAGCCGCACGGTAATTTAAAAACATACCGCGTAACCTCTTTCATAAATCCATTATATCGTGCCATAATTATGAATGTGTGAAGGCGACGCAGCCTGACCTTTGAATCAATGAACGGGTTTCCAAGGTTCGTGGCGCGTGCGGGAGCACTTTTGGGGGGATGAGTGGTGGCGGGCTGTTGGGGACCGCCCCCACTCAGCCTTTTTAAGCGTCCTCCCGTGTACGCCGGACACCGCCCGAAGCACCCCAGTCCGGTCCCGTGACTAAGATGGCTTTCATGAAGAGCCTGCCCACCCGCCGCACAGCACTGTCCGCAACCCTGGCCGCCGTCGCGCTGGCACTGACCGCTTGCGGCGGTGGTTCCTCGCCGTCGTCGACGTCGGGTGGAGATACCTCGCTGTCCGCCATCAAGTCCAAGGGCGAGATCGTTATTGCCACGGAAGGCACCTACCGGCCGTTCAGCTTCCACGAGAACGGGGCCGGTCCCCTCACGGGCTTCGACGTCGAGATCGCCCAGGCCGTCGCTGCCAAGCTCGGAGTGAAGGCGACCTTCCAGGAAACCCAGTTCGATGGCATCTTCGCGGGTCTTGATTCCAAGCGCTTCGACATGATCGCCAACCAGATCTCCATCAACCCCGAACGCACGGCCAAGTACGATTTCTCGGCGCCGTACACGATCTCCAATGGCGTCGTCGTGACCAAGTCGGACAACAACTCCATCAACAGCTTCGCCGATCTCAAAGGCAAGACCACCGCGCAGTCGCTGACCAGCAACTTCTACAAGATGGCAGTTGACGCAGGCGCCAACGTGCAGTCCGTCGAAGGCTGGGCGCAAGCCGCAACCCTGGTCCGCCAAGGCCGCGTCGACGCAACCGTCAACGACAAGCTGACCTACCTCGACTACGCCAAGAGCACTCCGGACTCCGGCTTGAAGATCGCCGCGGAGACCACCGACAAGACGCAAAGCGCCATGGTCTTCCGCAAGGGATCCGCCGAACTCAAAGCCGCGGTCGACAAAGCGCTCACGGACCTTCAGGCCGATGGCACCCTCGCCAAGATCTCCCAGAAGTACTTCGGCGCAGACGTTACCAAGTAGCCGGCGGCCAATCAGATGACCTTCAACTGGGACCTCGTCTGGAGTTCCTTCGGGCCAATCGTCGGGGGCGCCGTCACAGGAACCATCCCCCTCACCCTGGCTTCGTTCGCCATTGGCCTGGCGTTGGCGCTCCTCGTTGCCCTCTTGCGCTTGAGCCCCAACAGATTGCTCTCCGGCGTCGCACGCTTCTATGTCTCCGTGATCCGTGGGACTCCCCTGTTGGTGCAGTTGTTCGTGATCTTCTACGGTCTCCCGAGCATCGGCGTGAAGCTGGAGCCGTGGCCGAGCGCCATCATCGCGTTTTCGCTCAATGTGGGCGGCTACGCGGCCGAGGTCATCCGCGCCGCGATCCTGTCGGTGCCCAAGGGCCAGTGGGAGGCCGGGCACACCATCGGAATGTCGCGTCCGCAGACGCTCGTGCGGATCATCCTCCCGCAAGCGGCCAGGGTCTCGGTACCTCCACTGTCCAACACCTTCATTTCCCTCGTGAAGGACACCTCGCTGGCTTCGCTCATCCTGGTCACCGAGCTTTTCCGCAACGCCCAGCAGATCGCCGCATTCAGCCAGGAATTCATGATCCTGTACCTCGAGTCCGCCCTGGTTTACTGGGTCATTTGCCTCGTCCTCTCCACGGGCCAGTCCGCCCTGGAGCGCAGATTGGACCGTTATGTCGCCCACTGAGCCCAGCAACGCCCCCCACGGGAACTCCGGGCTGGTGCTGTCTGCCCGGGACCTCGCCAAAGCCTTCGGCAGCAACAAGGTGCTGCGCGGAATCGACATCGACGTCAGGCGCGGCCAGGTGGTCGCGTTGATCGGGCCGTCCGGTTCGGGAAAGACCACCGTCCTGCGCTCACTTAACGGCCTCGAAGTGCCCGACGCCGGAACGGTCACCTTCGGGGACGCCGACGCGGGGACGGTCCGGGGCTCCGGCGCAGGACTGACCCTCGATTTCGCGGGCAGCGTGGGCAAGCGGGAGATCGCCGCCCTCCGGGATCGCAGTGCCATGGTGTTCCAGCACTACAACCTGTTCCCGCACATGACGGTGCTCAAGAACATCATCGAGGGACCGCTCCAGGTCCAGAAGCGTCCACGGGCGGAAGTGGTCGCGGAGGCCGAGCGGCTCCTGGCCCGGGTGGGCCTCGCGGACAAACGAGACGCCTACCCCTTCGAGCTGTCAGGCGGCCAGCAACAACGGGTGGGAATCGTGCGCGCCCTCGCCCTCAAGCCGCAGTTGCTGCTCTTTGACGAACCCACCTCGGCGTTGGACCCGGAACTGGTGGGCGAAGTGCTCGGTGTCATCAAGGAACTTGCCGACGAAGGCTGGACCATGGTGATCGTGACGCACGAGCTCGCCTTTGCCCGCCAGGTTGCCGACGAAGTCATCTTCATGGACGGCGGCGTAGTGGTGGAGCGCGGACCAGCAGCGGATGTCTTGCGCGAGCCGCGGGAGGAACGCACCAAGCAATTCGTCAAGCGCCTCCAGCACGACGTCTGACCCCCAACTGATCCCCACCGCCACCCTCGCCTCGCAAGTCCCCACCGGCTCCCAGCCTTCGCAAGCTCAGGCCGGGGCCCTCGC